>JAPHRL010000229.1 GCA_026195755.1 Kangiella sp.
AATGGCATCTGGAATACCGTCATCATCAGAGTCGGTGTCTAAGTAGTTAGGTGTGCCGTCACTGTCACTATCGGTAGAACCTTCTGTAACATCTGGAATACTATCGCCGTCAGAGTCTGAGTCTAAATAGTTAGGTGTTCCATCACTATCACTATCAGTCGTGCCTTCCACCCCATCGTTAATACCATCATTATCAGAATCTGGGTCAAGAAAGTTTGAAACACTATCCCCATCGGTATCAACCGTACCTTCAACTGCATCTGGGATGCCATCACCATCAGAATCCGTATCAAGATAATTAGAAGTGCCATCATTATCAGCATCTCCGACTCCTTCAGTAGCATCTAGAATGCCATCACCATCGGAGTCTGTATCAAGATAATTAGGTGTGCCGTCACCATCAGCGTCACCATTGCCTTCGGTGCTATCTGGAATACCGTCACCATCAGAATCCAACTGAATCGAAGCAGTAAAGTTGATCGACGTTAGATTTCCTGATGAGTCAGTTGTGTCGGCAGTTAAAGTATGAGAGCCATCACCCAGCGGTGTGGTTGATGTACAACTCCAGGCACCGCTTGATACGGTTGCATTACATAAAATATTATTACCACTATCCGTTACGGTAACTGTTGCACCATCAGGCTGATCAGTCGTGCCATCGAAAGTTGGAGTACTGTCTGGAGTTGGCCCGACATTATTAGCCGTTAAAGTAGGGGCTACTGCATCTTTATCTGCATACACCGTTACCGCATTTCCAATATTGCTAGAGGAGTCTGTCTGACTCGCATTCACGATAATGGCATTAGTCCCATCGGCAATTCCACTGACATCAAAAGTAGCCTCCCAGCTTCCATCAGGTTGACAGGTAACAGCTTGTGTCGAAGGAGTCGCGCCTGTGATGCTTGCAGTAACATTACCATCCCCCACAGTACAAGTTCCTGAAACTGGATAATTCGTTTCATTTGATGAGTTTGCCAATGGTACGGCAGAGATACTAACCACGGGAGCGGTGGCATCATTAACCGTAATGGTGACAGTTTCATCCGTCGTTAAAGAGTCGGAAGATGTAAAAACTGTATCGGTACCACGTACTGTAATTTGACCAGTTAATAGTGTAGAAACACCTTCCGGTAAAGATGCAGATCCCGCAGTAAAGGTTTTGACAACTACCTGCTCATCACCTGCATCATTTTTTATCGCATAGTTCCCATTTAATGCAGATAAATCTTGTCCATGATTATTGATATTATCTATGCCTTGAAGCTCCCAGGTCTGTGTTCCCTGGTTTGATACCTCATAGCACACATACACTGTATCGCCCACATCGAAAGTGGCCGTATCTTGCTGATCGGTACAAGTAGCGTTACTACTGACCCAAATATCATAGGTTACTGAGGTGTAATCAATATCAAGACAGGCTTGTCTAATAGAGCCAACGTCTTGAGAATAAGCATCGTTTAACTGAATTTCCCAAATTCCGGTCGGAGTACTCCCAACCAGATTTGAGAGCGCCTGAACAGGCTTCAAATTTCCGCTAATGGCGGGAGTCGCAACTAATGAATCAGGGGAAAAAACAAATGGGTTAGCTGTACCACCGCTGACCATTCCTCCTTGGGTGGCATCACCACTCCGAGAGTCGGCTGATAAATTACATAAGCTACCCTCCGTGGCAAGCGTAAGGGGGCCAGCAGTCGCTGAGTCAGTAAAGGTCACATCATAATCAGCAGTAGAGCATCCCGATGGATCGCCAAGTGAAAACAGTTGCACGCTTGTGTTATCCGGAGATACCAAAGTGGCTTGCAAGTCACCAGCATACTCGTGGAGGATTTGTAAACTCACATGGTTGATCTGCTCAATGCTTGTAGCTGCATCTCCCACGGGGAACTCAACATTCACCGTTGAGCTACTATTATCAGCGATATCCCACTGTCCTGGCTGTTCAGGCACAGAGCAAAACTCGACGGCCAAAGCTGAGCGCGGTAATAAAAACAGTGCAACTAACGCCATAAAGGCTGAAGCACCCTTACAAATCTTAAAGCTTTTGTGAGCAAACCCATTACTTATGCTTTTAATCGAATCCATTGATGTATCCTCTATCTTCTAATCACATGCACAGCACTTCACAACCACCTGAAATGCTTAATTTTTTTATAAATCCAAACTTTTAAAAGCTGAACCGACCCTCAACAAATCCATCCAGTTTGTGGCTAACATAACCAAAGGCTCATAGTTCAAAACACTGAAGAAAAGACTCTTGATAGAAAAATCAAATGTTACAGTCGGCCTTTTTGCGAACTGTATCACAAAAATATAAGGTCTGTAAAAAATGCTGACAGAGGAGATATCTCGGTGAAATTTTTAGCAAGATTGTCAAATACTGCCCAAAATTGTCACCCAGCCTGTAGGCTTTGAATCTAAGGAGATGAGATGTTTAATAGTGCTATATGTACTGCCCGGCGGCATAACCGCTGGCCCAGGCCCATTGAAAATTAAAGCCGCCTAAATGACCGGTTACATCCAGTACTTCACCAATGAAAAATAAACCTGGCACTTTTTTGGCTTCAAAGGTTTTCGACGATACTTCATCCGTATCCACGCCACCCATGGTTACTTCGGCTGTTCGGTAGCCTTCTGTACCAGTCGGTTTAAGTTGCCAGTTCTGCATCTGCTCAGCGATGGTTTGCAAAGCCTCATTCGACAATTCTGCCAGTGGTTTTTGGGCATAATCTGCAAACCAGATCTCGCATAATCTATCAGCTAGCTTCTTGGTTAATCGCTCGGCGAGCACTGTGTTAATATGAGCCTTCGGTCTTTCCTGTTGAATCTGCTTTAAATGGTCATACAAATCCACATCAGGAAATAAATTGATTGAGATCGCATCGCCCGGCTGCCAATAGGAAGAGATTTGCAAAATAGACGGGCCACTTAAGCCGCGGTGGGTGAACAGAATGTTTTCACGAAAAGATTGCCCATTGCAGCTTACCAATGCATCTGCTGAAGTACCCGACAAACCGGCAAACTGCTCCAGCAATTTTGGGGTCAGAGTAAAAGGCACCAGTGCAGCATAAGTTGGGAAAAGCTTTAAGCCAAATTGCTTGGCAATATCATAACCAAAGCCGGTTGCACCCATGGTTGGAATTGATAAACCGCCTGTGGCAATCACTAGCGACTGGCAGTGCCACTTGCCTTGACTGGTCTGGATGATAAAGCCATCATCGACTTTATCCACCTGTTGCACTGAGCACTGGGTTCTGACCTCAACACCCGCCTGAGCGCACTCGTCCAGCAACATATTCACGATGTCCTTTGCTTTATTATCACAAAATAACTGCCCGAGTTTTTTTTCGTGATAAGGAATACCGTGCTTCTCTACCAGGCCAATAAAGTCCCATTGGGTATAGCGACTTAAAGCTGATTTGCAAAAATGCTCATTATGCGAAAGGAAGTTCGTTGGCTCGGCGTAATAGTTAGTGAAGTTACAACGCCCACCACCCGACATAAGAATTTTTTTACCGACTTTATTGGCATGGTCAAGGATCGTAACCGAACGGCCTCGCTGACCTGCGGTAATACCGCACATCAAGCCAGCAGCGCCCGCGCCGATAATAATCACGTCTGTCTTTTGCATTCCCCAACCTTATGAACTCAAACGATAATAAGCATTTACAAAAATCATGCGACAGGATCTTACCACTTATGGCATGATCACGGCATAAATTTCAGAAAAGTAACGCTTCACTATGGCTTTTATTATGAGTACTCCAGTATTGTACGCACTCTGCGTTCTCATCTGGGGTAGCACTTGGTTTGCAATCGAGTTTCAGCTCGGTGTTGTGCCACACGAATATTCATCGTTTTATCGCTTCGGGCTAGCGTCCTTATTACTCTTTGCCTTCTGCTGGTTCAAGAAGCTTCCTATGCGCTATGGCTTGCTGCAACACGCCTGGCTTGTCCTGATGGGCATCACCTTTTTCGGCCTAAACTACCTGTTGGTTTACGAAGCCCAGGAGTACCTGACTTCCGCGATGGCTTCGGTCATATTCTCAGCGGTTCTGATCGTTAACATCTTCAATTCATGGCTGTTTTTCAAAGCCAAAATTACCGCCCGTGTCATTATCGGATCAGTGCTTGGCTTGCTCGGTATGGTGATGATTTTCTGGAATGAGTTAACTGACTTTACGCTAGAAAATGCCAAGCTGTATGGCCTGCTGATTGCTCTGCTTGGTGTGCTCTGCGCTTCGATTGGTAATATGGTTTCGGTTCAGACTCAAAAGTACGACATGCCGGTCATTCAGATGAACGCCTATGCCATGGGTTATGGTTCCTTATTCAGTTTAATTGTTGGAATAGTTCAGGGCAAAACGTTGATCTACGACATGGCACCAGGTTACACCATTAGCTTAATCTACCTGTCGGTGTTTGGTTCGGTGTTGGCTTTTGGTGCTTACCTCACCTTGCTCAGAAGAATTGGTATCCATAAAGCGACCTACGCAGTGGTGCTATTCCCAGCAGTGGCCTTAATTATTTCAACTTTCTTTGAAGACTTTAGCTGGACCTGGACTATTGCCATAGGCATTGTGTTGATTGGACTGGGAAATGTGTTTGTGATAAACCGAGAAGACATCAAGAAGAAATAAAGGAGCTATCATGCTTGAAGACAGCGTACATAAGGCAACAGTCACCAATACTCTTGAAGACGGACTCTTCTGCAATATTGATGCTGATGGTCATAAACTGGTCGGCGATGAGCCTGAAGATCTAGGTGGCCACAACAAGGGCCCCGCTCCTTATCATTACCTGGCCACTGCCTTAGGCACCTGCACCGCCATGACACTGAACATGTATGCAAACCGCAAAAAATGGCCGGTAGAACAAATCAAGGTCGATGTCATTCATAAGAAAATTAAAGCAGAAGATTGCGACGACTGTGAAACCGAAAAAGGCTCTGTGGATGTTTTAGAGCGCCATATCAAGGTAACTGGTGACTTAGATCGCGAGCAGCAGGAACGCATGCTCGAAATTGCTAACAAATGCCCAGTGCACAGAACCTTGATGGGTGAACTGAAAATTCGCTCGAAACTGGTGTGCAAAGTTGGCTAAGACGTTTTGTACGGACAAGTCATGACTTGTCCCTACCCATTCTTATTTCATATACAAACCCATCGGCGAGCGCAACCCGCCCCTACAAGATCGCTTGGTGATACACCTTGAGTTTAACTCTTTGGTCGACGCACTAACCCGAAAGCGCTCAACATTAGCAGTAAGAACCAGTGCAGTGCCCCACCACCACCGCTAGATTGCGGTTCTGATAATGTCAAATTTTGATTCGACACTTTCAGGCTATAGGAGGAATCTGTGCCACCTGAGTCACCCGCTTGTCCATTAGAGTTTTCATAGTTAGTCCATGCTCCGCGATTCCAGTCAACCACAGTTGTAGGATTAGCATCCAAGGACAGGCCAGCCAAATCTTGCACCGCGATATTAATCTTGAGATCCGTGGTGCCGGTATTTGAACTAACAGGGATATCAGTTGGTAGTGTAAAGTCGACTTTGAAAGCATCATCGTGATAGCGGTCAAAAGCGAAGCCCCCCACATCCTGGTTTAACCAATTATTTCTACTGACACTGATTGTACGCGTAAAGCTCCCACTTCCTCCATTGCCGCTAACGCTCACGGAAGGCGCCAAGGCTACCGATTGGCCGGTGTATTGACTGATAGCACCGGAGGCATTTCTCACTCGCATGGGTTTACTGAAACTGACATACAAAGAATAGGTTTGTCCTCCCGTAAGTGCATTGTTGGTGGTTACATTCAAACTTCTGGTCGAACCGCTAGTCCAGGCTGCCGCATAAACATCATTACCCTCACTATCCACCAACAGGACTTTAGTGACATAAGCCGGTCCAGCTTGATGGTAAAACATCAGCATCTGGGCTGGAGCAAGTTGATCTCGGGTACGCGCAATTTCACTGTCCGGCATAATAAAGCCTGAATGACTGGCACCAGTGCCACCGTAAAAAGCGCCTCCACTAGGTTCATTAGCAAATCCCTGAGGTGGTTCGAGCTCTAAGGTCCAAGTTGGAATTAAATCAGTAAAGGCAAAATAATCAGCGGTTGATGGAATACCGCTACCAACCTGACTGATAACCGGGAAGTAATTAGCGCCTTGTGCTTGCGTCGTGCTTTGGAATTTTGAAGCCAAACTTTTAGTAATAGTATTGAGTCGATTATTATTGGGTTGCGGCACAAACAATACTCGTGAAAAGGAATGAGTATCCTGATAAAAGCGTAGACGGTTTCTTGGGCCCAACTGAGCTGCCGAGAGTAGTGCCTGAGTTTCTATCTCTGATTGCGCAGAAGCGCCACCATAGATCAAGCTGCTGGGATTGCTATTACCAGCCTCAACACCAAAGAAAACGCTACCATTCCGATTCAAGTCTACACCTCGCAAACGATCAGTTTCAGTAGATAAAACTTCATCAACATTCGGCATGTTTTTGCGACGCATACGCCCATCTCGTGGTTCTGCAAACTTCTGGGCTGGTGTCGAGCTTGAATTGGTACCAGGTGATTGAGTAACCTGACTTGGAAAGCGCTGAGTTTGCAAAAAACCATCAATATTCAGGACGGGTAAAATAACAATATTAGTGTTATCCAATAAATATTGAACCACACTTTGATCGTCTTTCTTTTCCGTTAGCTGCTCCATCAATTCAGTAACTACTTCAGGACTCTGCCACTCACGAGCATGAATCGTGCCGTTAACTAAAAATGCTGGCTCTGGACGTCCATCATTAGTTTGATTGTCACCATCCCCAAATCGATAAGCGTAAATATCACGATCATTATGAGTTTGACCCACCACGCTACTTCTTACTTCGGGATGAGTTACCGCCAAGGCCTGATGTTGGCTATGCAAGCTATCATAGGTTCTAAAGCCGTCGACACCTGTTAGTGAGTCAACAGGAATAGGTACCGGATAACCGATCGCCAACTGATTGCTCGAATTGGTGTTTTCAGTGTAGCTTAAGACCTCTGCCTCAACACTTGCTGAGTAGATAACTAAAGCTGAAGTTATGATGCATGCTGTTAATTTAACCATGTGATCACCTCGGCTTTAATATCTTCAAACTGAATATAACCCTGCTCTAGAATATCTTTTAGCTGGGCTTTTGAATCACGAGTATTAGCTAGCTTGAGAGCTAGCAAACAATTCGCAACTGCATATCGAGAAGAACGATGTTGCCTTAGAAAGTCGACGATGGTCGAATAGTCTGAACTTTCTCTAATTAATTCTGACAAGGCAAAAGCACTACTTGAGCCCAAAGTTTCATCTGCAAGATAAGAGTAAATAAAACTTCTATCCAGTACGGTTTGCGGAAGCTTTCCATACTCAACGAGAGCCTGTGGCGCTAACTCTGTTCGATTCAAAATTTGCTCTTTTAATAAAACCTCTTGTTCATGCTCTGAAAAGTACTTCCCCAGACGGCTTAATAGCTGATGTTTTAAACGAGATTTATGTGGCGAGTTCAATAAGGCTTCAGTTGCTTTGTAACTACCGTTGATCTCCACTATAGATTCTAACAATTGCAAACTATTAGGGTTTGCATCAGTTTTATAGCTATCCACCAGTAAATCTACTGTCGGAATAGATAAGAACGTAACTTCTTGCAGTGCACTTTTGGCTGCTTGTAGATTGACTAAATTGTCGGTGCTTATTTCAGCAAATAGTACTGGCTGGGTTTGGAGCAACGTAACAAACTCTAGCTTCTTAGAATAAACTTCACTCATGAATAGCTTGTGTCGAGCCAACGATGAAATATCAAAGATAGGCACGGCAATAGGGCCTTCAGGATGCCGCTTAAAGGCTGTTACTTTATGGATTGTGGCCTGCTTTAAAAAATTAACCTCATGCTGAGTCAGTTGTTCTGGGTTCATCTCGCTGACTTTCTTAAAAAGCAGATATTCGTTAACTAAGGAATCTTCCGCGCCCCTCTTTAGGACCGCATCACTCTGCCCTTTCACTTGGGCTATGCGTTCCTCTGTATAGACTTGATTCGAGGGGACCTCTGATATTAACAAGGGGCCAGTTTCAGCCGCACTTAAATGGCTACCATAGGATAATCCGAGAGCAAAGCAGAGCACAGTTGCTTTAATATTGATCATATCAACACCTTACCTTGGCAAGTACATACCAACTAATGTTTAGACCCCAACTGCTCTACTAAGTTTAAGTCAGCTTTTTTGGGTCTAAGATTTTCTCTAACTCTTTTTGAGAAAGAGATGTTAATTCAACGGCAACCTCTAATATGCTTCTCTCTTCCTTTCTAGCTTTGTATACAATTTCAGAGGCTTTTTCATAACCAATTTCGGGAGCTAGAGCGGTTGCCAGAATAGCATTTTTACTGAGCTGAGATTCTAAATATTCTTGATTGACTTCAAAGTGTGCAATAGTCCGCGCTAAATGCTCTGCCGAAGTTGTCGCCAGATGCAATGACTGCAATACGTTATAGGCTATAACCGGAAGCATCACATTAAGTTGGAAATTACCGGACTGAGCACCGACAGTGATGGTCGTATTGTTGCCCATAATTTGGGCAGCGGCCATAGCCACCGCTTCAGGAATCACTGGGTTAACTTTACCCGGCATAATGCTGCTTCCGGGCTGAATCGCTTTAAGCTTTATCTCACCCAGGCCACTGACTGGCCCACTGTTCATCCAGCGCAAATCATTGCTGATTTTCATCAAGGCTGTAGCCAAAGTATTTAATACACCCGATAACGCAACACTGGTATCTTGGCCTGCAATGCTGGCAAAAGTGTTTTTAGTTTTGCTAAACGGCAGTCCGCTGCTTGACTTTATTTTTCGGGCAAAGAGAGTTCGAAATTTTGCTGAACTATTAATCCCGGTTCCAATCGCCGTGCCGCCTTGCGCGAGCTGTGCGATGGTGGGCACGATTTTTTTACAGGCTTCAACACTGATCTGAATTTGGTGAGCCCAACCAGACATTTCTTGCTGCAAACTCAAAGGCATAGCATCCATCAAGTGAGTACGTCCCGTTTTAATAACCTTTTTGTGCAAGTTACCTTTATTCTCAATTGTCGATTTAAGTGTTAACAAAGCAGGAATTAATTCATGTACTAAAGATTTTGTCGCTGAAACAGCAATAGCCGTCGGGATGACGTCATTACTACTCTGCCCCATATTCACATCATCATTGGGATGAACTTTTAGTTTTGAATTTGAAGCTAAGTTGGCCACAACTTCATTCACATTCATGTTAGTACTGGTGCCCGAACCGGTTTGAAATACGTCGAGAGGAAAATGTTGGTGATTTACTAATTGGTCTTTGCGAATTTTTTTGATGGCTTTGGTAATCGCCTGGAGTTTATTTTTGGGGA
>JAPHRL010000208.1 GCA_026195755.1 Kangiella sp.
CAACAGAATCATCACTTAAATAGAAGTATACTGGATAGCCTGGCTAGTAAGAGACACCAATCAACTCTCATTGAGCACCGTATAGCCCTCCGCCAATATCCACATCAGGGTGACGATGTAAAAACTTAATCTTGCGCGTTTTTAAGTCCAGCTCAAATAAGCCGGTGACACCTTCATGATCAAGATCATGGTTGGAAGCAAAGTAGAACTTATCATTAGACAGATTAAATCCGATGCCATCAACCACTGGTATTTCACCGTGTTTTACCGGAAGCTTTAATGTTGTCCAATTTCCTTTAAGACCCTTAATATGGACTCTTAAAACATCATCTCTATAATTGTCTTTGTCAACAGGATCATGTTCAACAGCTACGCGTGGCACTTCGTTTAAATCTACATCAATAGATACGATCTTTGCATCGCTGCCGCCAGCCGGTTTCGGTGAGTCCGTGTTATAAAGCAACTGCCCCGTATACACATCCATACGATGAAGCTTCATACCACCTTCTTCGGTCCAATGCGTCTTTCCAACTAATATCTTTCTATCATCATCTTTTAACCGACTGATAAATCGTATGCCAGAACGCTGAAAGTCCCATAACTGAACACGCTTGGTGCCATCAATATTACCAGCAACCAGACGGTAATCCTTATCTGCACCGTCTAACCAGCCGGTAATATTGCCGGCCAACATTAGAACTCGCTCGTTACTCACCCAATTAAACCCGGCGACCTCACGTTCATCACCGACTTCAAAAGAAGTTAGAATTTTATTGTCAGCAATATTCATCACCGCTAACTTTACTTCGGAGCCATCTTCATAGGTGAAAGCAATATGCTCACCATCAGGCGATACTTTAGCTCTTTTGAACTGAGATTTTTTAGCGAAATCTTCAATTGGAATTGTTTTCGAGTGCGCAACACCGGAGCAAACCAATGCAAATGCCACAGTAAACAATAAACTTAAAACATGCTTCATGATTTTCCTCTGCTAACCATTCTTGGAATTATAAAATTCTTCGAGTTACAAAATTTTGTTTACCATAAAAGTTCTGACCTTATTTGTATAGCTTCCTTTTGTATCAATTCACGTCGACTTATTGCTTTCTTTAACACTCATCCATCTGAGATTTTTCTTACCAGCTTTCTGGCTACTGCTTTTTTGCCACTTTCTCAGCAAGCTTTTGCAGAACCAAACCTACCGCAAAATTGCCAAAGGTGGCTGTGATGTGAGTAGCAGATCCCATACCCACGTCACAGGCCATTCGCAGGGCTCTTTCCGAATCGGGCTTAGCTTGCGTGATTCCACCATCGGGGAGTGGATAAGAAAGTTGTTCCGTAGAATAGACGCAAGGAACCTGATACTTACGTTTGACGTTACTTGAAAAGCCATAGTCATAGCGCAGAATGGAGCGTGTTTTAGCCAGCAAGGGGTCGTTATGGGTGCGTGTCAGATCGGCGATGGTAATTTGCGTTGGATCGACTTGTCCACCAGCGCCACCCACGCAAACAATGCGTATTTTATTACGCTTACAAAAACGAATCAGTGCCGCCTTGCTACGTGCGCTATCAATCGCATCAATAACATAGTCAAATTCCGTTGAAATATAGTCTCGAACGTTCTCTGGCTTGAGTAAATCTTCAATGATAGTGACCTGGCAATCAGGATTAATCTGCGCGATACGTTCTTTCAGAACTTCCGCTTTGCCCTGCCCCACGGTATTTTCAAGCGCTACCAACTGACGGTTAATGTTAGACTCGCTCACCTCATCTGGATCGATCATGGTGATTTTACCAATTCCCGAGCGAGCCAATGACTCAACTACCCAGGAACCAACACCACCGACACCGATAACACAGACGTGAGATTGTTGAAAGTTTTCCAATGCTTTTTGCCCGTAGAGCCGAGCAATGCCACCAAATCGATTGTCCACAAAAGTCGTTGGTATAAGAATGATGTCACGATTATAGCAAGTGATGCGTCGATTAGTTAACACACTGATAGCCTTATCAGTAGGCTTTCGACAATAAAATGCTTAGAATAGCGCTAACTTACAACCATAGGTTTAGAGGGTAAACTATGAAATTAAATAAATTATTCGTGGCAACCACCATTTTAGCCGCCTCAAGCATCGCGACTGCTGACGTGGTTGGTGTCTATGCCGGTGCTCAAAACTGGAATTATGATATCGATGGCTATGTCAGAACGGGGTCAGAAAATATCGACTTCAACGATGACTTAGGCTACAAAGACAGCGATGACAACAGCTATTTTGTTGCCTTAGAGCATCCCATCCCTGTATTGCCTAATATTAAAATCCAGCAAAACAATCTTGAAGGAAGCGCCAGAGGCACCGCCAGTAAGGACTATACTTTTGGTTCTGTTCCTTTCATAGCCGGAACTCCAACGGTATCAAGCTACGATTTTAGCAACATTGATTACACGCTTTATTATGAAATCCTGGATAACTGGGTCAATTTAGACTTGGGTATTACGGGTAAGCAATTTGATGGTTATATGGATGTGGGTGTTGAAGTAACTACTGGCGGACCAATCACATCACGAGTGGATTTCACAGGCACAGTCCCTATGCTCTATGGTAAAGCTCAGTTTGATTTACCGTTAACTGGCTTCAATGTGGGTACCACTGTTAATATCGGCCAAACCACCGATGACAAAATTAATGACTACACCATGTATTTTGGATATGAAGGTGAAACGGGCTTTGGCTTTGAAGTGGGTTACCGTAATTTCACGGTCGAATTTGATGACTTTGATGATTTATCCAGCGACTTTACCTTTGATGGTTACTACGCCAGCTTGAACTTCCATTTTTAAGTGTTATTGTTTACTGAATAACAAAACTGTAATAAAGCTTTCTCTTAACAAATAGAGAAAGCCAATTATCCAGTCATTCCCGCGAAAGCGGGAATCCAATTTTAGCTAAAAAGCATTCCTGTTTATGTCTTTTCGCTACTCAGAGAGTCACTTTTCTTGAGTGATCAAGAAAAGTAACCAAAAGAAGACCGCCCCGTGATTGAGGTTTCGCTTCGCTCTACTTCCTTCGCATCCGCCAAGCCACTTAACGCACCGTAAAATACGTTCCATCTCCCTAAAGGGATTTCCTTCGGTCACTGGCCCGAATTTTACTATTCAAAACGTCCTGTTTTGAATTGCTATGTCTTGCCTACTACTCAGCTCAATCAAAGGGGATAATGGGTACAATCTAAGTGGAAAGTATAAAACCGTTACCCTTTTCCGAGCCTAATCATTTTCTCCCGATACATCAAGGCCAGTACTAACAATACTGCTGGGATTCCTAAGAAGGTAGTGTAAATAAAGAAGAATTCGTAACCCCAGCGATCAATGTCTGCGCCACTGAAACCTCCAAGAATTTTACCCACTAAAGTCATCAATGAGGTATATAGCGCATACTGAGTTGCGGTAAAGTCTTTATTCACCAAGGTAGCAAAATAAGCCATCAATACCCCTTGCGCGAAACCACCAGCCACGTTGTCAGCGCTGATCACTGCAATCAATAGCTCGTTACTTTTTGCCTGCGTAGCCATAAAGGCAAACAGCAAGTTGGTCAGCATGACTAACAAGGAACCTGTGAGTAAACACTTAAGAATGCTGGTTCGATTGACTGCGATACCACCAATAAAAGCCCCTAGAATGGTCATGATAAGACCATAAATCTTGGAGATCTTAGCCACTTCATCCTTACTGAAGCCCATGTCATCGTAAAAGACGTTGGTCATCACCCCCATCACCAGATCACTAACCCGAAACGCCATGATAAAGGCGATAATAACCAGTCCCCACCAGCGGTAGCGAATAATAAAATCCACAAAGGGCGAAATAATCGAGCGGATAATATGCTGCGAAATAGTGCTGTTCTGAATAAAGTTTCGAAATTTTGGTTTCGTTGCCGGTACTGCTTTCAGTAAACGATTAGTCACCTTATGATCGAGTTCTGAGGTGCCAATTTCTCGCTCGACATGTGGTGGTTCTGGCGACAACAACCAACCTATCAAGCCGACACTCATCAGCAACGCCATGACCATATAGCTAAATTGCCAGTTACCACCAACCTCTTCATTGGCCAACATCAAAGCGCCGGCACCGGCAGCAATCATGGCTAAGCGATAGCCCATAATGTACATGGCAGAAGCTGCACCCTGCTTCTTTTCATCAACACTTTCTACCCGAAAAGCATCGACGACAATATCCTGAGTCGCCGCTAAAAACGCGGTCGCTAGTGCAAAGCCTATGATTCTTGCTGTATGGGTTCCCGCATCAGTGGTGGCAATGGCCAGCAAACACAAGGCAATCCCTACCTGTGCCACAAATAACCAGCTGCGGCGTTTACCAAACCATTTGTGGAGTAGTGGGATTTTTAAGTTATCCACTAAAGGCGACCACAACACCTTGATCGAGTAAGCCAGTCCAATCCAGGACGCAAAGCCGATATCGGTTCTGGAAATACCGGCATCTTTTAGTAACCAGGAAAAAGTGCCCATCACCAATAAGTAAGGTAACCCAGCGGAAAAGCCAAGCAGTAGCATGCGTATCACTTCCGGATGGAAGTAAACGAAGCCCTTAGCATAAGATTGAAGTTTTATTGTGGTATTTTTCACTATAAGATGGTTTTTATTTAGTTGATAAGTTCATTACTACATGATTTCAATTCTCGGCGCTGGCGCTATAGGTCAGCTACTAGCCCATAAACTAACTGATGCCTCCGTTGAATGCCAGCTTATTGTGAGCGATTCTGACAAATACGACTCGCCTGACTGGCAGTTTCGTGATCTCAACCAGAGAGTCAGCTCCAAGCAATTACAAAGCTCCACCCAGCAAGACTCATCAACGCTGGACATTGTCTTTGTTTGCGTTAAAGCACCGCAATTAAAGTCAGCATTAGAGTCGATCAAACATCGCTTACATAGCAAAAGCCAGTTAGTGCTGTTTCAAAATGGTATGGGCCATGAGCAAGTAGCCCTGCACTATGTGACTGGTCAGAATATATTCTTTGCCAGTAATACCCACGGCGCTTACCGAGAGTCGCAACAAAGTCTGGTTTATGCAGGACTCGGTAGCATTAAGCTGGGAGCATTAGAACAGCAACCAATCCCCAATTGGTTAAAGCAACTGATGGAAGCCAATACAGAGCTAATGCTTGAGTGGCAGAACAATATCCACCCGGTGCTCTGGAAAAAACTATTTATCAATGCGATTATCAATCCATTAACCGCCATACATCGCTGTAAAAATGGTGAGCTGCTCAACAAAGAGCACAAAACCCAACTGTTAGCATTAATCAACGAAAGTCGCCAATTTGCAGAAACCATGAAATTTGATTTTGCAGAAGATCTTAAAACTATAATTCTCAATGTCATTGAGCAAACTGCCGACAATTACTCTTCAATGTATCAGGATGTGATGGCAGAACGAATGACTGAGATTAATGCTATCAATGGTTATTTGTTGGATCAGATCCGAGCAAAGGTTTTTCATGCACCCCATCACTGGGATTTATGGAGTCAGTTCCACATTCAGTATCCGCCATTAAAAAAACAGGCCGAAATAAAAGCTAAAACTTTTGATGAGGTGACCTACCATGTCACACAACAACAGGGTACCGAGCGCCCTTTTACCGGCCAATATAATATGCATCAGGAAAAAGGTGTTTATCGCTGCGTGTGTTGCAACTCTGTATTATTCAATGACCAGGGTAAATTTGATTCAGGCTGCGGCTGGCCAAGCTTTGATCGCGCCCAAAATAACAAAGCCATAGCCTACCTCGTTGATACCAGCCATAATATGCAGCGGGTGGAAATTCGTTGCGCGCAATGTGGCTCCCATCTAGGACATGTATTTAACGATGGTCCGACCGATACTGGACAGCGTTATTGCGTTAACTCAGTGAGCTTGGATTTTGATCCCGAAAACCATTAGAAAGAGTACACAAGTGACTATGAATAAACTCATCAAAATAGCCATTATCATAATCGTTCCTCAATTGATATTGGCAGCCTGCCAAACAAACTCTAAAGATCAACAGACGTTATCACCATTAACAGGTGATATCAGCTACCGTCAACTCACGATAGCCTACCCTTATTTTCAAACCACCCATTCCACACCACAAGAACCGGCAGAATCTATTGCCAAACTTAAAGCCATCTCAGAAGCAACACAGCTGACCGTTTTTTTTGGCGTGTGGTGCCATGACAGTGTGCGCGAAGTTCCCGCATTATTACGATTACTGGATGATGTGAATAACCCCAACATTAGCTATCAATTGATTTCACTGGATAAAACCAAGCAAGAACCACTAGGACGCGCCAAGGATAATAATATCCTTTACACTCCGACGATTATCGTGTCTCAATCAGGTAAAGAGTTGGGGCGAATTGTTGAAAAGCCTGAACAGGATTTGGCAACCGATTTAGCTACCATATTATTAGTAGACCACTCATCATCCGAACATTAATCACCAGACAATAACTAGTCAGCACGTGACAAATCAAATCCAGCTCGACTTCTTAACCAGGGCTGGATCCTTGGAAAGGATTCTGCAAGTTGATTGATGAGCAGGTCTACCTGCTTTTGAGAATTAAGCTGATCAAATACAACCGTATAATAAGCTCGACCATTGACTCGCGTTTGAATAACGCTTGGCTTTTGCTTTAACTTTTCATCAAGAGAATCAGCAAAAGATGAAGCCTGCTCTTGTGAATGATAGGCGGCTAATTGCAGGACTTTTCCGAAAACGGGTTGAGCCTCTGTCGCAGTCCGCTCCGGGCGTTCTTGAACTGGGGCTTGTTTTGAAGAGACTGGTTTTGAACGGATTTGATCTACAGGGGCTTCTGGGCTGAGCGTCGCTTTAGATTGGTTAGTTCCAGCCACCTCATCTTCACTGTTCACTATTGGAACAGTCGGATCCTCAGAAAGTGACATTTGTGCTCCTTGAACGACCAGTAGCTCATCACCAGCTTGCTCGATGTCTTCTGGCTCAAGACCCTCTGCTTCTGGATCAGGCATTGTTTTCCAGAAACGGTAATAGCTTAACCCCAGCGACTCTTTATTCTCAGCACATCGCCACGATTTTTTATCACCGGGTGCACAGTACCAATAATCATTACTCTCAGAATTCTTAAGGCTTAGATTGGTAGAGCTTGCGCAAGAAGTGATCAACAAGCTCAGGCTTAAGGCCGCTAGTACCCGTTTTATGAATGCATGTGGTGTCATAGAGCTATCGCTTAAATCCCTGCTATTCGATTATCGTATAAGATTCCTTAAGACTACCCTAACTCAACTCTATCGACAAAGCGCTAATGTTCAAAAGACTTAACCACTGGCTTCTTATTTAAATAGAGCTGGAGCCGAACCTGATAATAATCGTTTAGCTTATCGCATTTTTCGCAATCTTCATGAGTATTAAGTTCGATAACTTTTAATTGGGTTGCCGCCGCTTTGTCAAACTGCTGGTTGGCAGCATAAGCAGCTGCCAGCGTATCCAGATAACCATGATTGTCTGGGTACCTGGCAACGACAGCTTCTGCCAAAACCAGTCCCTGCTCAGGATCAAATAATTCAGAGCCTTGGCTGACCACTTTAATCCAGGCCAGATTATTCATCGCCTGATAACTGCCCTGATCAACTGCCAACTGATACCAGTAAACGGCCTCGTTATAGCTTTTATGATTATTGATGTAGCCAAAATAGAAGGTATTACCCATCCAGTATTGCGCCACCATGTCACCGTTTTCGGCAAACGATTGCATGGTCTTTAAAGCTGCTTCTTTTTGCTTGAGGGTTACCGATTGCTCTTTAGCGGTTAAGTTACGAATTGCCTGATGAAAAACAGCCTTGTGATAGCCTTGTCTGGCTGAACGCGCCATCCACTGTGTCCCTTCATCACTATCAACCGCAACACCCAGTCCACGGTAAAGCATCATGGCATACAAATACTGAGCCTGCTCATCACCAGCTTTAGCCGCTTTTTTGCAATACTGTTCGGCAACTTTGTAGCTTTGTGCGTTGTAATGTTGCTCGCAACGCAATACATCTTCTTCTGATGCACTACAGGCAACGAGAATCGCTGCTGACAGGAATACCACTGACAATTTAAGGTTTGATAACATTTTCATGGAATAAATTTACAACGCGCAAGAGTGATTCAATCAGGGCTTCACCACAAATCTGTGGCACAAAAAGACAAATCGGACTGTATTATCGGCAAACAATGCGTAAAATGCACCCTAAACACACTAAATCATGAGGATTTTATGTCGAAATATTAATGAACCGCTCTCGCAAGAAGCTTTAAACACACTATTTTGCGATGCTCGGACTTATAATGCCTGGCAGGACAAAGACGTTCCAGACGAATTAATTCACAAACTTGATGACTTGGTCAAAATGGGCCCAACTTCAGCAAACTGCTGCCCGATGCGGGTGGTTTACGTTAAAAGCAAAGAAGCCAAAGAAAAACTTAAACCATGCTTGATGGAAGGCAATCAAGAAAAAACTATGGCAGCTCCAGTCTGCGCCATCATCGGTATGGACATGGAATTTTACGAGAAACTGCCTAAACTATTCCCACATACGGATGCTAAAAGCTGGTTTGTCGGTAAAGAAAAATTCATAGAATCTACTGCTTTCCGCAATAGCTCATTGCAAGGTGGCTATTTTATCTTGGCAGCGCGCGCGCTGGGTTTGGATTGTGGGCCGATGTCTGGTTTCAATCAGAAAATGGTTAATGAAGAATTCTTCGCCGACACCAACATCAAAGTGAACTTCATCTGCAATATTGGCTATGGTTCAGAGGAAGATCTTTTCCCTCGCAGCCCACGCCTGGACTTTGATGAAGCCAATAAAATCATCTAAAACTAATCTTATCTGATAGCAACAAGGAAAAATGATGGATAATGACAACGAATTTATTCATGTTGACGAAGAACAACAAACACCTCAACCCAATAATGCTCAGGCACAAATCGTATCACCTGGCCGGGGCTACCATTGGGTAGAGCGCTCACTGTCTGAAATCTTCGTTCCACATTTTGGCAAGTGGTTTTTGGCAGGGCTAATTTATAGTTTGATAACCACGATATTGCCCCTCCTGGGTATCATCCTTGCTGCGCTGGTGATGATTCTTAACCCCCTCTTTTTTGCGGGGGGCTATCTAGGCGCGCACAAAGTTCAACAGAAAACGGGCGAGGTCACACCTCAGCAGTTTTTCGAGGGTTTTACCCATCCTCGTAAGTTTGCATTACTTGCGTACTGCGGTATTTATATCTTAATTATCCTAGCCATCTCTTTTGCCTTTTTTTCGGCTATTGATGTGGAAGCTCTTGCAGCCCTTAACTGGGAAGTGATGCAATCTGGCCAGGATCAACTGGCAGTTCAAGCTGAAGTCAAAGCCTTGGCTGAATTAATAGGCCCCTATTTTATCTGGATGTTTTTAAGCTTTGTTGCTTTATCACTAGCGGGGTGGTTCGCTCCCAACCTCATCTTGTTTCAGCAACAAAATCCGCTTGCAGCGCTATTAAATAGCTTCATTGGTGGTATCAAAAATATTCTAGCAATGATTATCTTAGTGTTAGTTATGATCGGTATTGCAATCATTATTGGCCTTATTCTGATGTTGGCAGGGTTAATCATCTCTGCACTGATGCCACCTATGGCAGCCGAGCTACTGATGAATACATTGGTCGGAGCGATATTATTACCTATCATCATAGGCATCGGGTACATTTCGTACCGAGAAGTGTATTTAGGCGATGTTAAGAAATCTCAAAACAGTTTGTAACTCTTTCTTAAATAAATACTTATTGCGCCTACAAAAAAGGCTTCCAGTTGGAAGCCTTTTTTAATGCAGCGACGAACTACTTCAAGTGACGCTCAAACAGGAAATAAATCCGTTTGTATTCATCCAGCCAGCTTGATGGCTCGGTAAAGCCATGCGGCTCAATTGGATAAATCGCTGTTTCGAAATATTCTGTCTTTTCCAGCTCAATCAGGCGCTGAACCAAACGAACCGTATCTTTAAAGAAGACATTGTCGTCAACCATACCATGTGCAATCAGCAGTGGTTTATTCAAACCTTCCGCAAACTCGATTGGTGAGCTACGCTCATAAGCCACCGGATCAACTTCTGGGGTATTCAAAATGTTAGAGGTATAGCCATGGTTATAGTGTGCCCAATCAGTAACTGGTCGTAATGAAGCACCTGCGGCAAACTCATCCGGAGCAGTGAATAATCCCATAAAAGTCAGGAAGCCACCGTAGGAGCCACCATAGATTCCCACCTTACTGCGATCAACATTGACGTTATTGGCCATCCAGTTCGCGCCGTCTTGCAAATCCACAACTTCCGGGGTTCCCATATTGCGGTAAATCGCTGTACGCCAGTCCCGACCATAATTAGCCGAACCGCGATAATCAATATCCAGTACGACATAACCTTGTTGAGTCAGGAAACTGTGGAACATAAACTCACGAAAATACAGTGACCAGCCCTGATGTGCATTCTGCAAATAGCCGGCACCATGAATGAATATCACTGCCGGATATTGCTCTGCTCGCTCGGCACTAAAATCTGCCGGTTTATACAATCGAGCATGGATTGGCATATCAACATCACGCGAAGGGATTTCCACATACTCAGGCTGTGTCCATTTGACCGACTTGAACTCATCGCTAACCGTGTCGGTTAACTGAGTTGCTTCCCCACCCTTAGCAGAAACCAGGTAAAGATCTTCAGGTCTGGTCGCTTCAGAATGTTCAATGATGAGCTGTGAACCATCAGGTGATAACGTATAGTCATTTAAGCCACCCAAATTGGTCACGGCCTGCGATTCACCACCGCCAACAGCTACTCGATAGACCTCAAAAATACCAGGATGCTTTTTATTAGCTCGATAGTAGAAAAACTTATTGTCTGGCGATAGATTAACCGAGTCGACGACATAGCGACCTTTAGTCAGTGCATCTTCGCTTCGATTCAAAGTCTTCGTATAAAGATGGCTGAAACCCGTTTCTTCTGAGGTGTAGTAAATCGTTTTATTATCAATCCAACCAAAATCGTTAAAATTCCAGTCATTAACCCATGCTTTATCTCGCAGATGATGCTGGTCATCCAACTCTTTGTCTTCAAAATCGATGGTCGCAATCCAGCGATCCTTATTATCCGCTGAAAATAGCATCAATAGAGCATTATTGCCGTCAGGTGACCACTGAACTCCGCGGTCTGAGCCCCAGTTAAAGATTGAAACACTACGAATGCCTTCATGAGCCTGATATTTCTTGTCCTGTCTGCGGGCAGTATCGCGCTTAATATCCGCCAAAGGATCATCTTCGATATAAGGCAGATCCTCATAACTTAATTCAGATTTTTCCCGAGTGTTGAGATCCAGCAGATATAGCGTTTCATGGCGCGGTTCTGAGGTACCAACTAACGCCCTAACCTCTTCATTCTTAACGTAACCATCTTCAGTGACAAAACGTGGCATGTTATCGGCTTTACCATCTTCTCCACCCTTGTCATAAGTCCCGACAATCAAATAACGCCCATTAGGTGATAGACTTAAAGTATGAATCTCTTTTTTCTTACCTAAATACCAAGGTTCTGGCGCATCACGATCAGAACTTTCGGCAATTTGCTGTTTACGCTTTTTATCATGCTCACGCTGCTCTTGCTTCTGACGAATGTAGTCAAAATAACGCGTTTGCTGCTCTTTCAGATAGCCTTTATCTTCTTCCTTGTCTGGATCCTCTTCTAAGCGAATATCCGCAAGGAGACTGATCAGGCCATCATTTAAATCAATACTATAAAAACTGGTTTTTTCACGGTAAGCCACATTCTGGTTACCGATAAACATTGGCTGACCTTCATTAGCCAACGTCTTAGTCAGCTGACGCACCTCACCAGACTCGAGGTTACGAACGTATAAATCACCATTCAGGTTATAGGCTTTTAGTACTTTATTTGGACTCAAAACACCATTGCTGCCATCACGCTCAAGTAGCTCTTTATCGCTAAGCTTTTGTGCTTGTTTAGTGGCAAGATCCAGCTGATACCAGGCCTTTTCTTTATTACCGACATTTTTTTGCTGATAGTAAATACTCTGACCATCAGCATGCCAATAGAGGTTTTCCGGCGCATTGCCGATCCAGTCAGGATTGGACATGACTTTATCCAAGGTTAGGGGTTCGGCCTGAATACTCGTGGACAATAGCAGCGCGCAGCTCAGCACTGACTTGATTAACAATGATTTATTCGGTAATGACTTAAGAAGCCTATGGGTTATCGGCTGTTTTTTCATGAATGAGACTCTCTACTCTACAAAACAAGTGCAACTAGCTTACCGAGCCGAGCCACCCAGTCAAGTCTTGCGATGTAACCGAAAGTTACCCTTCCCTCTCTTGAAGTGACTTTCAATGGTGGTAGATGGCTGGAAGTTGAGTTAATCCCCCAGCATGGGTAATATGAAGCGCACTTTTAAACCTATAACAGCTCGAAGAGTAGGATCAAATGATGAAAAAATCTTTACTAAGCCTATCGCTAGCTGCCCTGTTTCTTAACGCTTGCGATGACAAGCCTCAGGAATCAGAGCAGCCAGAAGCTGCTGAGCAAGCTCAAGCAGAATCGGCTAAAGCAGAAGTAGCTCAGCCTGCCACCAGCAGCAAACCACAAAATAGTTTTTTAACCGCCTACGATAATATTGACCTTGAGCAATATAAAGAACGCGTTAAATTCATGTCTACTGATGATTTTCAGGGACGTAGCCCAGCAACCGAAGGTGGCCGTAAAACAGTTGAGTTTTTAACCGCCGAGTTCAAAAAACTGGGGTTGGAGCCAGGCAATGGCGATAGTTATCTGCAGCAAGTCCCGCTAACCAGTATTGAAGCCGATGCCAATATGGAGCTTCAATTGGGCGATAACACCTTGAAATTCCCTGAGAATTTCGTTGCTAACAGCAGCAAATTGGTCGAAACCGTTAGCCTTGATCAATCAGAATTGGTCTTCGTTGGTTTTGGCATCGTCGCTCCGGAATATAACTGGAATGACTACCAGGGACTTAACATGGAAGGCAAAACTGCGGTTATATTAGTCAATGACCCCGGTTTCCATACTCAAGACCCTGCAATATTCCAAGGCAAAGCCATGACCTACTACGGTCGCTGGACTTATAAATATGAAGAAGCTGCCCGTCAGGGTGCTGCCGGAGCCATCATCATTCATGACACAGCACCAGCATCTTATGGTTGGAACGTCGTGTCGAATAGCTGGTCCGGTCCACAGTATCACTTGGCTGAAGCCGGAAATGACCCTAAGCTGGATGTTGAAATGTGGATCACTTATGACCAGGCACTCAACCTGTTCAGTCAGGCTGGTCTGGATCTGGCTGCAATGCAGGAAGCCGCTTTAAAACCAGACTTTAAAGCCGTACCGATTGATGCAACTGCATCGGTTACGGTCAGAAATACCATTGAAAAGTCACAGTCGCCTAATGTGATTGCCACCATTCCAGGCAAAACTAAGCCAGATGAGCACGTGGTTTATATGGCGCACTGGGATCATCTGGGTATGAACCCGCATTTTGAAGGTGACCAAATCTTTAATGGCGCGGTGGACAATGCTACGGGTACCGCAGGCATCATCAGCATCGCACAAGCCTTCAAAGCCTTACCTGAGCGACCAGAGCGTAGTGTGACTTTTATTGCCGTCACCGCTGAAGAGCAAGGTTTGTTAGGGTCTAAATATTACGCCGCCAACCCAACCGTACCAATGAACAAAATTGTCGGTGCTTTCAATATTGATAGCATGAACATCAGTGGTCGTGTTGAAGACTTAACCGTCGTTGGTTTTGGTAAGTCCGAAATGGAGAAGTACGTTGCCAAAGCAGCCGAACGCCAAGGCCGTGAACTGGTCGCGGAAGCCAAACCGGAGCGCGGTGGTTATTACCGTTCTGATCATTTCAGCTTAGCTAAACTAGGCGTTCCAGCGATCTATGCTGGCGGTGGTACAGAATACCGCGAAGGTCAGGACATGGCTGTCATCGAACAACGCAACAATAAGCGTGGCGAGTGCTATCACCAAGTGTGTGATGAATACCAAGAAGATTGGGCCTGGGAAGCTGCTTTGGACGACGTCAAAGTGTTCTTTGAAGCAGGCTACCTGTTAAGCAACAGTGGTGATTACCCTAACTGGTATGAAGGCACTGAATTTAAAGCCATTCGTGATGAAAGTCGTGAAGAGAGTAGAAGCAAGAACATTGCACAATAAATAATTACTCAATTAGCAATAGCTCAATAAGTAGTCATCGGGGCAAACCGTTCACTTAGCATAAAGTAACAAACGGTTTGCCCCTTCACCTTTTCATACACTTATACCATTCATTTTTTCCAGCAGCATCTTCAACTCAATGACTTTTAAGTCACTTTCGCAGTTCTTACCATTCGCGCAAAGAGCCTGGGAAAGAAGCGCTTAATATAAATCGCGTAGGTTTCTTTGCCCCCAATAAAGGCTTCCGCTTTTCCTTTACGCCAAGCCTCCAATATCTTTTCTGCACACACTTCTGGGCTCATGCCATGCTCCTGAGCATCATCCATCTTGTTCTGCTCCGAACCGTCAGCCAATAGAGCTTTGTAAGTTAAGTTGGTTTTGATAAAGCCCGGATAAATAGTCGTGAACTGTACCCCTTGACCATGTAGCTCGGCACGCAAACTGTCCATGTAAGCCGTAATTGCATGCTTGGATGCTGAATAAGCGGAACGCAGCGGTGTAGTAAATTTACCGACCAGAGAACTCACGGTGATTACTCCTCCCTGCTTACGCTCCAACAGATGAGGCAGCAAACTTTGAGTCAGCCTTACCGTACCAAAATAGTTAATTTCCATTAGCAGCCTATGTACCGCCAGCTCAGTTTCTAACACTTTTGATCGCTGACTCAATCCAGCATTGTTTATCAAAATATCGATCGGTCCATATTCATTAATTACCTGCGATACTAACGAGTCAAAATGCTCACTGTGAGCCAGATCCAATTCAACACAGTGATGACGCTCAGAGTGTTCACAACGGGCTTTAACTCGCTCCAGCTCGTCCATACGGCGTGCTGACAAAATCAGACGCGCCCCTTTCTTTGCTAAAACATAGGCCAGTCCTTCTCCTATTCCGGAAGAAGCACCCGTTACCCAGACCGTCTTATGCTGAAATGCTGCATGTTCGCTGTTACTCATGGTTTCCCCGCCATTGCTTGCGTTTAAAACTTAGACCTATTTATAACGAATAATGATAGCTCCGACCACTGCTGATTTTTGTGCCGCTGATTTCACATCACTTTTCTGACGTGCTATAACCTGCTGACTTACGGAGTTCAACGCGAGAAATTAACCAATATAGGATTTTTAATGTCTGATCAGGTCTATCAGGATGCGATTACTCGTGTCCGTCGAATCGGCGAAAGTGCTGGTGTGAATCATGAGGTTATCGAAGCCTTAATGCACCCTATGCGCACTATGGTCGCCTCACTTCCCGTCCGTATGGATAATGGCTCTACCCAATATTTCACCGCTTACCGTTGTCGTTACAACAATGCACTCGGTCCCACCAAAGGCGGTATCCGCTATCATCCTGATGTTAATCTGGAAGAAGTTCAGGCGTTGGCATTGTGGATGACCATCAAGTGTGCAGTAGTTGGCTTACCTTATGGCGGCGGTAAAGGCGGCATCACCGTTGATCCAAAACAGCTATCACGTATGGAACTTGAGCGCCTGTCCCGCTCCTATGTTCGCCAAATGGCGGATGTTATCAGCCCTGACCGTGATATTCCTGCCCCAGATGTCTACACCAATGAGCGGATCATGGGCTGGATGATGGATGAGTACGAATACATTACTCGTAAAAAAGCACCCGGCGTGATTACCGGCAAGCCATTGAGCTTAGGCGGCAGTTTAGGCCGTGATGATGCTACTGGTCGTGGTGCTTACCTATGTATTCTGGAGCTAGAGAAAAAACATAACTGGAAGCCAGAAGAGATTACCGTTGCAGTGCAAGGATTCGGTAATGGTGGATACCACGCTGCACGTCTACTGCACGAACGCGGCTACAAAATTGTTGCCATCAGCGACTCAAAAGGTGGCATCTATTCCAGCAATGGTTTTGATGTGCCTAGTATCTACAAAGAAAAACAGGCAACCAGGCAGGTTAAAGCGGTTTACTGTACCCACTCTGTTTGTGAACAGGTCGAACATACAGCCATTTCTAATGAGGAACTGCTAGAGCTTGATGTGGATATTCTAATACCAGCAGCGCTTGATGGTGTTATTGGTGGTCACAATATCGATGACATCAAAGCCAAATACATCGTCGAAGTAGCCAATGGGCCAGTCTTAAGTGATGTTGATGACACACTACACAGCAAAGGGATTCATGTCATTCCAGATGTATTGGCTAATGCCGGCGGTGTAACAGTATCTTACTTTGAGTGGGTACAAAACCGTTCAGGCTATGCCTGGGATTTACCAACGGTTCATGAGCGGCTTGAAAAGATCATGTCGGAAAGCTTCAATCGCATCTGGGATCTGGCTCAATCAGAAGGCCGCAGCATGCGGAATGCCGCTTACACCCACGCCATGCGTAAGATCGGCGAAGCCATCGAAGCACATGGTACACAGGATTACTTTACGGTAAGAGATTAAACAAGCCTTATTCCAACATAATCAGGGGCGAACGCCACTCGCCCCTACATTCTCATTGGCCTCACCTAGCAACAACTACCACCCTGTTGCATAGGAGGACATTTAACAGTTCCATAGGAGCAAAACACACAGCAATCCCCTTTTAATGGCTTTAGCAGTGCTTTGCAGTGGGGGCATTCATAAAACCACTGGCACATATTAGTTGGCATCACTTCTTGAGTTTTCCCACCACATTCAGGGCAGGTAATTGTCGACTCCAAATTTAATATCACACAGAATCTCCTCAGTTAATCCAGGCTACATAAATTTATAGGCTATAGCTCGTCACTCATTCAGTTAAACGGTAACTTTCAACTATAACTTACAACAGTAATCATTTTCCCTGTATCCACCCATAAAAAAAGCCCCAGTACCAGACCGGGGCTTTGACTAACAACGCTAGCTTAAAATATCACATCATCATCCATATCTTCGTTCACCTTCGAGAGTAACCACTCACGGAAAGCGACAACCTTAGGACGATCATAAGAGTTTTCAGGGCATACCAAATCATAAGAATGGCCACTATCGACTACAATATCAAAAGGTGCAATAAGGCGACCTGTTTCAATATCCATCTGCGATAAAACGCTGTGCCCCATGGCGATACCCTGGCCATGACGCGCGGCCTGCAATACCATACCTGAGTGGCTGAATACTGGCCCATGATCAAGGTTCACCCCAGTCACCTCGGCACTTTTTAACCAAGTGCGCCACTCTTCAGTGCTTGCGTCATGCAATAAGGTAACGTTCTTTAAGTCTTCCGGAGTCTTCAGGTTCTTTTTCTGCGGGAAGTCAGGCGAACAAACTGGTGTTAAATGTTCTTCAAACAAGACGTCACAGCACAAGCCGTCATATTCACCTTTGCCATAGTAAATAGCGATATCAATATCTTCTCGCACAAAATCCACTTCCACATCAGAAGCCTTTATACGAACTTCAATCTCAGGATGAAGCTCGCCAAACTCAGCTAAACGTGGAATCAACCACAGTGTGGCAAAAGTTGGAATAACACAAACCGTCAAAGAGCCGGTAGCACCCTGCGCTTTAACCTGCTCGGTGGCATTGACCAGTTTCTCGAAAATATCGCGAATCTTGGGCCAATAGAGCTGCCCTTCATCGGTCAACAGTAACTTACGGTTTCTGCGAATAAATAACTGTACGCCCAAAAAGTCTTCTAAGGCCTTGATTTGGTGGCTAATAGCCGCCTGTGTCACAAATAATTCTTCCGCGGCTTTGGTAAAACTCAAGTGTCGTGCGGCAGCTTCAAAAGCACGCAAACTGTTGAGTGGTGGTAAACGTCTAGACATCGCCTCTCCTAGCATTAGTTTTTCTTATACAAGACATAAAAATATATCGTTTGAACCTGGTCTAACAAGTGGTTAATATTTGACCTGTCTCAAGGGGCTACTTCAGAAAGCCTTTATTTTTAAAGGATTCTGCAAAGTCAAATATGCATCGAATGAAGCTATTTTGACAAACCTTAGTAGCCCAAGGCAAACACTTTGTAAAATTTTTTTAATGCATTTTGTAAAATTTTATGAAAACAGTTTTTTGACTTAGCATTGTTTAAGTCCACAGGAGAGGAACTCCTGCAAGTTGGTAACTTGGTTTTTTGGTTTCATTGACTGACTCCTTTGTTTAGCGAGCGAGCATTAATTATATACCTACCCCCATTTGGTCCTTATGTTTCGCAGATTGCTAATAAATGGCTTGCACCTTGCAAGCCTTTTTTTTATCTTGCTTCTTTCCAACTATATCAGTCACTCATGACCACTAAACAAAACCATACAACCAACTCTGTCATCATGGTGCCACCCACCGACTTTGCCTTTAACGAGCAAACGGGCGCTGATAACGAATTTCAAAATAAGCCACAACAACCTAACGAATATCTTCGTGAAGATGCTCTGTGTGAATTCAATGAGATGGTAAACCTGTTACGTGACGAGCATATTGAAGTTTTATTACTTAACAAACATGCCCAAAGCCATCAAGAATTACCAGAGCTACCTGATGCGGTATTCCCTAATAATTGGTTCTCTACCTCAAGTGATGGCACCCTGACACTTTACCCCATGAAGACACCCAACCGTCGAGCTGAAGTCCGCCCAGACGAGCTTACCCTTTTGCTTCATCGTAGCGGTTATCGGGTTAACAAAACGGAACATGTCGACAAAAATCATCAACAAATACTAGAAGGAACTGGCAGCATCATCTTCGATCACAACAACCAGATTGCTTACGCCGCGGTATCCGACCGTTGTGATAAAGCGTTGTTCGAAGAGTTCTGCCAACAGCGAGGCTATACACCAATTAGCTTCAACAGCCAAAGCAGTCGCGGCAAGCCTTTCTATCACACCAATGTGATGATGAGTGTTGGCGAACATTTCGTAGTGATTTGCCTGGATTCAATCATCGATAACCAACAAAAACAACAGCTGCTTGATAGCTTTGCAGAAACGAAAAAAGAAGTGATTGATATAAGCTTTGAGCAAACCGAAAAAAGCTTCTGTGGCAACATATTGCAGCTCCACAACAGCAAAGGCGACAAAATCATTGTCATGTCTGACAGCGCTTATCGAGGTTTCACTAAGCAGCAAAAAGCCAAACTGGAAAAGCACGGCAGATTATTACCCTGCCCAATCCCCACTATCGAGCAAGTTGGCGGCGGCAGCACCCGCTGTATGCTGGCTGAGAATTTTCTTAAGAAAGTCTGATGGATAGCTATTCACTGGTTCCGGTTAATATTCTGCAAATTGTATTTTTTGCATTAACCAGCTTTGGCGCTTTATTGGTAGCTAATCAGCGTCGGTATCAAGGTCTTTTCTGGTTGTTGATAAGCACCTCCGCTTTAATGGTTTTCAACCTACTGGAAGAGACTGGAGTCAGTGAATACCTGATTAGCCCGGTGTTTTCACTAATCTGCGGACCTTTATTTTATTGGTTTGTTAGGCAGTTAGTGTATGCGAATACACAACAGCCGAAACATTATCTACTCCATTTTATTCCTGCTATCGTAGCCATTCCGTTTACCCATTTTCCGCAACTGGTGCTGTTATTGGGTACTCTCAGTCAATTGTTTTACCTTGCTATGGGTGTGCAACTGGTGCGCCAATATCACCGCGCCAATCAGGCAATGCGCTCGGATGCCTACACAATACAGCTGAAGTGGCTCAGTAAATTATTAGTGGTGGTTATTCTACTGAGCTTAATCGACCTCACTAGAGTTAATCTTCAACCATATCTACCAATCCCTTTTCTCAAGGCCTGGTACTTCTACATACAGCTGGCCTACCTCATTCTTTTTGGCGTACTGATTTTTAAAGCCATACGGCAACCCGAAACTTTCCAGTCACTCTCTGAGTTTGAGGCTATCGAAGCAACTATATCTAAGCCAACTGAAGAGAAGAGTCAGGCCATAACTCTATTCAATCAGATTCACAAATACATTCAGCAACAGCAATCTTATTTGCAACCTCGCCTGTCATTAAAGGACTTGCATAACGAACTTGGCATTAACGAAAAAGAATTATCATGGGCTATCAATAATGGTAGCCAACACAATTTTTGTGATTACATCAATCAGTTGCGTGTTCAACACTTCAAGTCGCTTGCCCAACAAGATAGCCGCGCAAGCATTCTGCAAATGGCAATGGATTCTGGTTTTAGTTCAAAGTCTTCTTTTAATGCTGTATTTAAAAAACATAGTGGTTTAACGCCCAGCGAATACCTCAAGTCTTTATAAGTCACAGCTTAATTAAGTCCAGAATCATCTTTCAGGACGAATTTAACACCAGTTTCTTACAGACTCAGGGTTTTCACTACTGGAGAAAACCTCATGCATCGTTTCAAGTTCATTATTAAGTCTATTGTCGTAGTGAGTATTATTTTACTCCTGACAGTACTTGCATCCGTTCCTTATGCTCTTTACAGCCCTCAATCACCTATCGTCAATGGTGTTACCGCTGATCGTATTCTGCTCCATAACATTAATATCCTGTCCGCTGACTTTAAAAGCTTATTGCCACATCACACGGTTGTAATAGAAGACGGTATCATCACAAAACTTCCTGAGAGTACTCCAGCTGATGATGATTTTGATATAGTTATTGATGGTCATGGTCGCTACTTAATGCCGGGACTGACCGATGTTCATACCCATATTTATGACCGAAGCGATTTATTACTGAATCTTGCCCATGGAGTTACTCAGGTTCGCGTCATGCATGGCCTCAAGCTGCAACTGGCCCTAAAGAAAGAAATACAGTCTGGCATTACCATTGGTCCGGACATGTTGGTTGCCAGCCCAGCAATAAACCAACGCAGCCAATATGCGGCCTCCGAGTTTCATACTTTTATAGAGTCTGAATCCGAGGGACATCAACTGGTCAAAAACTACAGTGAAGCAGGCTACGACCTGATCAAAATCTATGACGGTCTGAGTCAGGATAATTTCAAAGCTATCAGCAAGGCCGCACAACAGTTTGATATCCCTTTTGCCGGACACTCTCCCTTCGCTGTCCCACTAGATCAGCTACTTGCTTCCAATATTCAAAGCATAGAACATATTGAAATGCTGTATCAGGCGGCACTCAATTATTCTCGTGACCAGAGCGATCTGGATGCTTTAATCCAAGCTCTAGAACAGAACCCGAAGCCAATAAGCACCACTTTGATTGTTTATGATGAGTTGGCACAAGCCGCAGAAATGAAGTCAGAATATATTGAAAGCAAGCCCATGGAGTATATTCCAGATGTTATACAGAGCATCTTTTCTTCAGGGATTGAGCACATCATGCAAGAAAAGAACCCTCAATCTTGGCGTTCCAAAGCAGACTACCTCGGCTTTATGGCTAAGCAGCTGTATGCCGCTGAAATCCCCATGCTTCTCGGCTCCGATGCCGGAGCCAATTATACGATTAATGGAATTGGCGCTATTCGGGAAATGCAACTATTGGAGGGCTATGGTGTGCCAACTGAATCGATTCTCGTCAGTGCCACAGTAAACCCGGCCAACGCTTTTGGGCTTAACAACAGCGGACAGGTAGCCGAAGGATTCAAAGCAAACCTCATTATCACCGACACAGATCCCAGGACTGATTTATCGACATTTTATGAGCTCAATGGACTGATTAAAGACGGTATCTATTATGACAAGCAAGCGATTGTGCAGATGAAAGTAAAAGCCAAAGAGCATATGCCCAGTTATGAATTCCTGGGATGGTATTTAATTAATTGGTGGCAAAGCTAACTTTCACCACAAAAAAGCCCCTCACGAAGAGGGGCTTTTCTAAAACGGTTGAAACGGTTGAAACGGTTGACTATCCGCCAACTACTGCTCGCATCATAATCGCCGTGGCAATCGCACCGACGGAACCTACGGCGTAACCTAAAATTGCCAGTAGGACACCAACTGGTGCTAATGATGGGTGGAAGGCTGCAGCAACGACTGGCGCTGATGCTGCACCACCGATATTGGCTTTACTGCCAACGGCGATAAAGAAGTAAGGTGCTTTGATCAACTTAGCTACCACAAACAGAATAATGATATGAATCATCATCCATACCAGACCGATGAAGAACACCTGGTAGTGCTCAAGGATCTTGGTCAGATCCATCTTCATACCAATACTGGCTACCAAAATATAGATAAAGACAGTACCAATCTTAGTCGAACCGACATGTTCAATCTTACGCATTCTGGTTTGTGACAAAATCAGGGCCATGGCTGTACTGACAATGATGATCCAGAAGAAAGCGCTGCCAAAGCCAATATTGTCGAATACTGTGTAAGCTGTACTGCCCTTTTCTACTGAACCTAAAATCCAGGTAGGAAAGTAAATACTGGCCAAGTGAGCAACGCCGACAACCGCAAAGGCAAGACCAAGAATCATCTTATAATCTTCAAAACTGGCGATACGCTCATTTTCACGAGTGTATTTCTCAACCGTAACCTTAAGCTCTTCAATACTCGAGTTATCAGCTTTCATCCACTTATCTATCGAGTCTGATTTTTTGATCATGAACAACAAAGCAACCATCCAGATTTCAGCGACCAATACGTCCATGACAGCCATAGTACCGAAAAGAGTATCACTCACTTCATACAACACCTGCATCGAAGCTTGGTTGGCACCACCGCCAATCCAGCTACCGGCAACAGTTGCTAAACCCGCCCAGATCTCTTCGCCTTTCGGTACCACCTGATCGCTAATACCCACCCACTCAGGAGCGATAAAGGCAAATAAAAGCACCGCTAAAGGTCCACCAATAATGACACCGACCGTTCCAGCAAAAAACATTGCCACAGCACGCCAGCCGAGGCCTATAATCTTTTTAAAATCAATACTTAAGGTGAGAAGGAATAAACTGGCAGGCAGTAGATAGCGAGAAGCAATATAGTAAATATTATCAGCGCTGGATTTCTCAAAAAAACCCAGAGTATTCAAGGCACCCGGAATAAAATAACATAATAATAGTGCCGGAATGTGTTTATAAAACTTGTGCCAGAAGCCTTGCCCGCGGCTGG
>JAPHRL010000307.1 GCA_026195755.1 Kangiella sp.
CAGCGGCAATAGATCATCTTTAGCAACCAAGTCAGTAGCAGGATTAAAACCTTCAAGATTTGACAATAAAAAGCGCGAGGTATTACGCAAACGACGATAAGTATCACCGGTGCGTTTTAAAATCTCATCGGAAACCGCCATCTCACCACGATAGTCCGCAGAAGACACCCACAGGCGCAACACGTCTGCACCAAGCTTGTTGATAACATCATTCGGTGCCATCACATTGCCTTTGGATTTAGACATTTTCTCGCCTTTACCATCGACCACGAAGCCGTGCGTCAAACAGTGCTTGTAAGGTGCATGACCATACATGCCAGTTGCAGTGAGTAGCGAAGACTGGAACCAGCCACGATGCTGATCCGAACCCTCTAAATACAAATCTGCTGGCTGACGCAAATAATCGCGTGCTTCAAGCACACAGTAGTGCGTCACGCCTGAGTCAAACCAGACGTCCAAAGTATCATCAATTTTTTCGTACTTGTCGGCATCTACAAACTCAGAAGCATCTAAGTCGTACCACGCCTGAATACCTTTCTCTTCGATATAAAGCGAAACTTTTTCCATTAAGTCAGCTGAGTCTGGGTGCGGTTCTCCAGTCTGTTTGTCAATGAACAAACACAAAGGTACGCCCCAGGTGCGCTGGCGTGAAATACACCAGTCAGGACGTGTGCCAACCATACTTTCGATGCGAGCTTCGCCCCACTCCGGAACCCACTTCACTTTTTTGATTTCTTCCATGGCCTGCGCCTGCAAACCATTCTGGCTCATGGAAATAAACCATTGTGGAGTAGCACGATAAATTAATGGCGTTTTCGTACGCCAGCAATGCGGATAGCTATGACGTAGTTTGTCTTGATGCAACAGGCTACCTTTTTCTATCAGGTGGTCAACAACCGGTTGATCAACTTTATAAACATGTTGACCGGCAAACACTGGCGTTTCATCGGAGAAAACACCATTAGCCATCACATAGTTCAACAAGCCAATGTCGTACTTTTTTCCCACCACAAAGTCATCAGGACCATGGTCAGGAGCAGTATGCACTAGACCAGTACCGGCATCAGTGGTGACGTGTTCACCGATAATAACGGGCACTTTTTTGTCGTAGAAAGGATGGTTAAGCTCCAGTTTTTCAAGCTTGGAGCCTTGAGTCGAAGCCAAAACTGAATAATGTTCAATTTCGGCTTCTTTCATCACGCTCTCAACCAACTCATTGGCCAGAACAAAACGCTGTTTTTTACCTTGGCGTTCGACTTGAACTAGCACATACTCCAAATCTTCGTGGACAGTAACAGCCTGACTCGAAGGTAGTGTCCAAGGCGTTGTAGTCCAGATCACAACAGATACTTCACCTTCGCCCTGTTCGCCGGAGAAATCAAACGCCTGCAAAAATTTCTGTTCGTCGCTGACTGGATAATTCACATAAATAGAAAATGAGGTTTTATCCTGATACTCAACTTCAGCTTCAGCTAAAGATGAGCCACCAACCACACTCCAATAAACGGGTTTTTCACCTTTAAACAGGTGCCCATTACGAACCAATTTAGATAAGGCTCGAACAATATTGGCTTCAAATTTAAAATCCATGGTCAAATAAGGATTATCCCACTCACCTAAGACACCAAGGCGAATGAAGTCAGCTTTTTGGCCATCAACTTGCTTAGCCGCATAGTCACGACATTTTTGACGAAACTCGGCATGCGATACTTTTGCGCCTGCCTTGCCGACTTTCTTCTCGACATTATTTTCAATCGGCAAACCATGACAGTCCCAGCCCGGAACATAAGGGCTGTCAAAACCGCTCAAGGTTTTACTCTTAATGACGATATCTTTAAGGATTTTGTTAACAGAGTGACCAATGTGAATATTGCCATTCGCATACGGAGGACCATCGTGCAAAATAAATTGCTCACGGCCAGCACGCGCTTTACGAATTTCGCCGTAAAGATCGTTATTGCTCCATTCAGCCAACATTTTTGGCTCTCGCTGTGGCAAATTCCCACGCATTTCAAAGCGTGTTTTCGGTAGATTTAATGTGTCTTTATAATCGCTCATTTAAGCTACTACTCTGTTTTATGTAATGTGAAATTAAATTAATACTGTGTAAATCAGATTAAAGCTGGTTGTTAAAAAGCGCTCTTGCTTTTTCAATATCTCGGTTAATTTGTTCAATTAACTCATCTTTACCATTGAACTTCTGTTCGTCACGAATTTTCGTGATTGGTTCAATGGTTAGGTGCTGTCCGTAAACATCACCCTCAAAATCTAATAAATGCACTTCTAAACGTTCTTCGCGTTCATTCAATGTCGGCTTCTTGCCAACGTTAGCAACACCATTCATTACCTTGCCGTCAACACCCAAGACCTTAACTGCGTAAACGCCCTGCAATGGGCTTTTGACTCGCTTTAAAGCAATGTTCGCAGTTGGAATACCAATGGTTCGTCCTTGTTTATCGCCATGCGCCACTCGCCCACGGAATCGATAAGGACGGCCTAGCAACTTTTCAGCTCGTGCAAAATCACTGTTCGCAATAGCCTGTCGCACTAAACTGCTGCTAATACGTACATCACCATCATCAATCTCTTGCACAACCGTCTGATTTGCTTCAACCGGGAAATGACCAGCTTGCTTCAATAATGCAAAGTCACCCTGTCGCTGATAGCCAAACTTAAAGTCATCGCCAATAAACAAGTGCTTAACCTGCAAGGTTTCTACTAACACGCGACGAATAAAGTCCGCAGCGCTGAGTTCAGCCAGCTCTAGATTAAAGCGCAAGCACAACACGTAATCCACACCCATGTCTTTCAATGCAAGCAGCTTATCGGTCAGCTTAAACAAACGCGCTGGTGCAGCATCGGGGCGGAAAAACTCTTGCGGGTGCGGCTCAAAAACAATCACGACACTTGGCACTGATAGAGCTTTTGCCTTGACCGTCAATCGCTCGATGATCGCCTGATGGCCCAAGTGGACACCATCAAAGTTACCAATGGTCGCCACGCTCCCCTGTGCAAACAGGCTTGAGGGACAACTGTATAAACCACGAAATAAGCGCATGAACGCAATGTTCTCCAGGCGATAGGCAATAATGGCAAATACCGAGCCAATCAAAGCGGGCAATTATAGCGGACTATGGGTCAGGAATTAACCACCTTTCAATAAATTAGCTAATTTTCATGGGAATTGAATCCAGCCCGAGAAACTGCCAAGATATGAGTATCCCATAAAATGATACAACAACTCGGTAACCTCATGAAAAATCAACTAAAAATCACCAGTATGATGGCATCAGGACTCTTGCTGACCAGCTGTGCCTGCTTTTTCTCTCCAGATTATGACTTAACCGATGAAGAACTTGCCTTCTTTGATAACCTTGCCCGCATGTGTGGCAGCCAGTTTGTTGGTGAGTCAACTTATCCTGATGACCCCAACCATGACTTTGCTGGCAAAAAATTGGTTGCCACCATTGATGGATGTGGTCCACGATACGTGTCCATCCCATTCCACGTAGGCGAAGACAAATCCAGAACCTGGCTCATCTACAAAACTGACAATGGCTTAAGGCTGCGTCACGACCATCGTCATGAAGATGGCACGCCTGATGAACAAACCCTTTATGGCGGCTATTCCGCGCCTTATAAAGGCGAGCAACCGACTCAATACAAACAGTTTTTCCACGCCGATGACTATACCTTTGAGATGATTCCAGAAGCGAAAAGTAACGTCTGGATGCTGGAATACAACCCAGACACTCAGGAAATGACCTATTATTTAGAGCGTCATCAAGAACCACGATATAAAGCCGTGTTAAAGCTGGTTGAAGAAAAGTAGTCTGAAAATGTTAGCAGCATAGATATAAGGGAGCGCTTGCTCCCTTTTTATTTAATCCCTTGCTGGGCTTAACTTGGTAAATTCTCTATTTTCATTAAGAAAGCACTCAATGTCATTAAGCCGACAAAACTCCTCAAAATCATCAATATCAAACTCATCATTTGCAAGGTCTTGAACCAGTCCTGCAAACCACAATTCAAATTTTGATGGGGCCTTATCATCACCCTCTTTCATTAGTAGCTTATGAGTACCCTCTAATCTTATTTCTTGCTCAACCAAGAGTTGCGAGTTATCCAATACTGACTTGTAGACTACTCTCTTTACTTTGCCAGAGTTATCAATTTTCCAAATAGAACTCAGACGATCGTCTTCAATCAACACTTCGATATCCGGGCCTTGATAATTAAGGTCTTTCCAAAAATAAAATGTGGATGTCAATAAAACCTCAAATTTGTCAAAAAGATCTTCTACATTTTTATCTGCTGGGGATCTCAGTAATAAATACAATTGCTTATAATTACATGGATTTCCCTCAAATAAGAGACTTAGCTCTTGTTTTGTTATATATCTACAGAAATAAGCATCCTCACTTAGATTGAGTACAAAAGTATATTCCCCTTTTGTGCCCATAGAAATTATTTTACTCTCAGGTAAAGTCATAATCGCTTTGGGTGTTCTATTGGGTATATAAATAGGACCAAAAGAAAAATCATGCTTTACAAATTTTGGCTCTGCCATTGCGGAGCAAGAAATTAAAAGAATCGATATACTTAATAGATATTTCATTAGCCTATCCTAAAATCCTTGCGCCTTAACCCTAAGATGACTAACAGAACCGCGTAGGACACTATAGTTGCAGTAATAATGAAACTGATCATGCCGATGGCTTCCATTCGTGACCAGGCCTGCCACTGCTCAACGCTAAAGTCTGTATACCAAAGCCCGAGCAACAATAAACCACTGGCCAGAACCAGCTTACCAATCCATAGCTTACTTTCTCTAGAGAGTTTCAAGTGATTGCCTTTACTTAAGAAGTGATACAACAAGATGGCGTTGACGAAAGCTGAAACACTGGTTGCTGCAGCCAAGCCCACATGGCCAAAAGGTTTAAATAAGGCTAGATTCAAGACAATATTAGTGACCACTGCAACAACGGCAATTTTGACAGGGGTTTTAGTATCCTGACGTGAATAGAAACCGGTTAAAAAAACTTTAACCATCATAAAGGCTATCAACCCCGAAGAATAAGCCTGTAAACTCTGGCCAGCTTTAAAAGAGTCGTATTCTGTAAAAGCACCGTGCTGGAATACGGTAATCATGATCGGTTCAGCCAGCCAGAACAGACCAATAGCAGCTGGAATGCCAATCATAAGCACCATCCGCAAACCCCAGTCCAAAGTCCCTGAATAATGCTCCATATCCTTCTTCGAGAAGAACTTGGATAAGGTTGGCAATAGCACTGTCGCAATGGCAATTCCGAAAATACCCAAAGGAAACTCCAGTAAACGATCAGAGTAATACAACCAGGAAATACTGCCTTCAACCAACAGTGAAGCAATCTGGGTATCAATTAGCAGGTTTATTTGACTGACCGAGGCACCAAAAATAACAGGAATCATAAGCTTGATAATTCGCTGTACCGCAGTGTCTTTCCAGGCCCATTGTGGTTTAGGCAAATAACCCGCTTTCCACAAAAATGGAAAATGCAAAAACAACTGCAGAGCGCCAGCGATAAATATTGCCCAGGCCAGAGCAACCGTTGGCTCTTCCATGGTCGGGGCATAGACTATCGCAGCTGCAATAATGGAGAGGTTGAGTAGAATCGGTGCAAAAGCAGGTACGGCGAACTTATTCAGCGTGTTTAGCACCGAACTATACATGGCCACTAACGAGATAAAGAAGATATAAGGGAACGTAATCTTCAACAAGTCACTGGCCAGGTTAAACTTTTCCGGTTCATCCAGAAAACCGATACCGAAGATAGCGATAACACCTTGTGAACCCAGCACACCAACAATGGTAACTATGGCCAAGACACCACCTAAGGTACCCGAGACCTTGCTTAATAGCTGCACCGTTTCTTTTTGGCTTCGGTTGGAATAATACTCGGAAAAGACTGGTACAAAGGCGGTAGCAAAAGCGCCCTCACCAAACAACCGGCGTAAAAAGTTGGGGATTTTTTGCGCCACCAGGAAAACATCCGCCTGGAATGAAGCGCCTAAAAGGTTTGCCAGAACCACATCACGCACTAAACCCATAACGCGCGAAATCATGGTCCAAAAACTAACGATGGTACTTGATTTTAGTAAGCCGCCCATCGATTCCCCTAATCTGTTGTTTGTTGTAGAAATTGGCGCAAGTTTAAGTGATAATTAGACCTGCGACCAGACAATCGCTTTAAAAGCCTCCAAATTGCCAGAATTCTGCCGTTTTTGGTGGTTTTTACTTGATAAGGACGTGCAAAGACGGTATATTTCGCGACCTTAAATTTTGAATTAACTATTACGTTGTTAGGAGTTCACCTTGGCTAACATTAAATCTGCCAAAAAACGTGCTCGTCAAGCTGAAGCTCGTCGCCAGCACAACGCTAGCCGCCGCTCTATGTTGCGCAGCTACATTAAAAAAGTTGTTTATGCTATTGATGCAGGCAACAAAACTGACGCGCAAGCTGCTTTCGAGCGTGCTATCCCTGTGATTGATAAAGCCGCCAACAAAGGCATTATCCACAAAAATAAAGCTGCTCGTCATAAGAGCCGCCTTACCGCACGTATCCAGGCTCTATAATTGCCCGGGTCTTGCTAGAACTGGTTATTTAAGTTAATACGACAACCAGTAGCTAGACAGTAAGAATTATAAAAGCTGCTTCTCTTTTGGGTCG
>JAPHRL010000200.1 GCA_026195755.1 Kangiella sp.
ACCTTTGCTGAAAATTCTTATCAAAATCATCTCCCTAAAGGGATTCCCTTGGGTCACAGATTTTGATTGCTATATTTTATACGTGTCTTAGCTCAATATAAGGGGATTATTGGTGCATGGATAATAACCATAGCAGCACCTTCTGACACGAAAAAGGTGACCGTAGTAGCCTTTTAATTCAATAAGCTTACTTCTGTAAATGAGACCGCAACATCCAGGCGGTTTTTTCATGCACCACCAATCGATCTGAAATCAGACTTGCTGTGGATTCATCATCCACTTCCTGCGCCACGGGTAAGATTTCACGTGCAGTTCTAACCACGGTTTCATGGCTGTCGACCAGACGCTCTAACATTTCTTCGGCACTGATATTGCCTTCAACTTCTTTAATACTGGTTAATTTTGCAAATTCTTTATAGGTTCCGGGCGACAAAATACCTAAGGCACGAATCCGTTCTGCAATGTCGTCTACCGCTACTGCCAACTCTGTGTAGTGAGTTTCGAACAAGGTATGCAACGATTGGAAGAATGGCCCAGTGACGTTCCAGTGAAAATTGTGGGTTTGCAGATAAAGTGTATAAGTGTCTGCCAGCAACCTTGATAATCCATCACCAATTTTTTCGCGGTGGTTTTCATTGATTCCGATATTAATCGCTTTGTTCATTATAAACTCCTTATGATTGGTATATTTACAATCTTAACCTAACGATTTGATTAGATAAAATCAATCTTTCCTAATAAATCGATATATAATGACTATATGAAGTGGTATTAGCTTCATGTTGTGAGTGAAAAAGTCTAAAATTCGCACAATTTCAGCATACAGCAATCACTTTACTACACTATGACACAGCTCAACTTTGATCAATATGACCGTAAACTCGACGCGCTCGGCCTGCGCTGCCCTGAGCCTGTGATGATGGTGCGCCTCAATGTTCGTAAAATGGAGGATGGTCAAGTATTATTAGTGTTAGCCGATGATCCTTCCACCACACGTGATATTCCCAAGTTCTGTACTTTTATGGAGCATCAACTGATTGGAAGCGACACGGAGCAATTGCCCTACAAGTATCTGATTAAAAAAGGAATGGCCGCTTAATTATGAATCATTCAGATCCTGAGCCTGATAAACAGGACCCACAGCAAACCGAGAAAGATCTTGGACAGATACTGGCTGAACTCGAGAAATCCAGTGATGGCAAATCATTGCCACCGGTTGAGAAATGGGACCCTGATTTTTGTGGCGACATGGAGCTGGTTATCAAGCGTGATGGCAGCTGGCATTATCAGGGGTCGCCCATTGGTCGCCAACGCCTGGTTAAACTGTTTTCGAGTGTCCTCAAGAAAGAAGATGACAAGTATTACTTGGTTACCCCGGTTGAAAAGCTGGGTATTCGGGTTGAAGATGCCCCTTTTCTCGTGATTCGCATGCAGATTAAAGACTCGGTCGAAGGCCCTGTGATCAGCTTCGAAGATAACTGTGACAATCAAATTATTCTCACCAAAGACAATCCAATCTGGGTTGAACAAGACTCTAAAACGGGCGAACCATCTCCCTATATTATGGTTCGTCGTAACCTGCACGCCTTAATTCATCGCAATGTTTTTTATGAACTGGTGGAGCGAGCCGAAGAAAGAGTCATTGATGATCAAAAACATCTCGGCGTTATTTCTGCTGGTGAATTTTTCAGTTTAGGAACCATTTAGGTTATAGGAAACAGATGACCAAGTTTCAAGCGCTGCCTAAAATCACCATCATCTGCTACATTATTTCGTTAGTCATCATTGGTTTTGTGTTTGCTGAGCAATTTGGCGAATGGGATCTGTTCAGTCGTAAAGTTAAAATAGGTATTTTAGTATCCGCAGCCATCATTGGCGTCTTTGGTTCCATTGTCAGTATCGCCAAACAACTCGCCGGCTATCTCAAACGAAATAAATCTTCGGCAAAAGACTAATATTTGCCGCGCTCAAATGATTGAGCTAAAGTTAAAAAAATTATCTAGCTCGGATGCCCATGAAACACATTCTTTCTCTTGTCTTCCTTCTCGCCTCGCTTATCGGAATTTTCCTGATTTATAATTATGGCCGTGCCTACTGGCACCCTTTATATATCAAAGCTGCTGGAGCTCGCACTGTAGAGGATGTGATACAGACTTATGGAGAGGAAGCACGAGAACGAATGACGCCATACTTTGCAGCAGCTGGCATCAAGTATCCGCCTGACTCTGTGGCGCTGATAGCCATAAAAGAAGAAGCAAAACTTGAGCTATGGGACACCTCAGCAGCAAACCCAGTTTTCATTCGTAACTACTCTGTTCTTGCTCAAAGCGGAGTCGCTGGCCCCAAATTACGCGAAGGCGATTTGCAGGTTCCTGAAGGCATCTATCGAATAGAATACTTAAATCCCAATAGCTCTTACCACTTATCCATGAAGTTAAACTACCCGAATGATTTTGACTTAACGCATGCTAAAGCAGAAGGGCGAAGTGAACCGGGAACTAACATTTTTATCCACGGCAAGGCTGTCTCAATAGGGTGTTTGGCCATGGGAGATGAGGTGGCTGAAGAGTTATTTGTGCTGGCCAGCGACATTGGCCATCGCAATATAGAGGTCGCTATCGCTCCACAAGATCCAAGAAAGAATGTATTAACACCTATTCCCGAGCTACCTTGGACAGAGGAGCTATACCAGAATTTAACGACTTACTTTGCACCATTCGATGCCAAGTAACAAAGCTCAGGGCAAAAAAAATGATTCTATTTTTTAAAGCAAGCCATCGTGTGATCATCCACCATCCCGGTCGCCTGCATAAAAGCATAGCAAATGGTAGAGCCGACAAACTTAAAGCCGTCTTTCTTCAGTTGCTTGGACATGGCGTCCGACTCAGGCGTGGTGACAGGAACTTGCTTAAGACTTTTCCAGTTATTAACGATGGGTTCACCACCAACAAACTGCCACAGATAGTCGCTGAAACTTTGCTCTTCTTTGATGCGTAAATAATTCTGCGCATTAACGATAAAGGCATTTACTTTGAGTTTGTTGCGAATAATGCCTGCATCCGAAAGCAACTCCTCACACTTGGCCTCATCGTAGAGTGCGATTTTTTCAGCATCGAAATTATCAAATACTTTTCGGTAGTGTTCGCGTTTCTTCAGCACCGTGATCCAGCTAAGACCTGCTTGTGCACCTTCAAGGCACAGCATCTCAAACAATTCTCGATCGTCATAAGTCGGCACACCCCATTCGATGTCATGGTATTCGATATAAAGCGGATCATCACTGACCCAACCGCAACGTGTTTTCATAGATAGCCCTGTTATTTTTTTGCTTAGATTGCCACGTCACCTTGATTCTCGCAATGACGAATATTTCTTTTGGTGGGAAAGTAAGCTTTGATGGGTTACGGCGATTGCCTAACCCATCCTATAAGAACCTTAATCTTTTGGTAGGGGCAGGCCAATGTGCCTGCCCAATTCTATTTTGGTTGACGACGCGGGCTGGCACATTGGCCCGCCCCTACCTCCTATCTACTTTATTGCTTCCCAACCTTCATGCAAATAATCATCCTGCGGACTAGTCATAACTTACTTCTACATTACCTCAACACCATGTTCTTGATGATTAACTCTATTTGATTAGGATATTTCACGCTTTAAGGTTAGAAAATGACCTGAATTACCGTATAATTTCGCTCTTTGCACAGAATAAAGCATATAAGCATCCATTAAGGGCACAGATTGTGGCAGACACTAAGACCTTTCAGGGATTAATCCTGACCTTACAAAATTATTGGGCCGAGCAAGGCTGCGTAATCCAGCAACCGCTCGATCTTGAAGTCGGCGCCGGTACTTTCCACCCCGCAACCTTCCTGCGTGCCATTGGCCCTGAGCCATGGAGCGCTGCTTTTGTTCAACCTTGCCGCCGTCCAACCGATGGCCGCTATGGCGAAAATCCCAACCGGTTACAACATTACTACCAATTCCAGGTGGTAATTAAGCCTTCTCCGCTGGATATTCAGGAAATGTACCTGGGTTCACTGAAAGCACTTGGGCTTGATCCGCTGGAACATGACATTCGCTTCGTTGAGGATAACTGGGAATCGCCAACTTTGGGCGCCTGGGGTCTGGGGTGGGAAGTCTGGCTCAACGGCATGGAAGTGACTCAGTTTACCTACTTCCAGCAGGTGGGCGGTCTTGAGTGTAAACCTGTGATGGGTGAAATTACTTATGGTCTCGAGCGTATTGCGATGTATTTGCAGGGCGTCGACAGCATTTATG
>JAPHRL010000080.1 GCA_026195755.1 Kangiella sp.
ATGCGTAACCCATCGCTTATGAGATTGATGAGTTAAGGCTAACGCCTGCCACATGGGCCGAGCTGCGCAGCAGTGAAGGTCCAAGCCCACAACGTGGGCTGATCATGCTGGCACTTGTTAGTTGTATTTTGATCAACCCCAATGTTTACAAGCACGTTGCACCTGAACCTCATTCACCAAAAGCTCCTCAGCTAAGCACCATTGTAAAAACTGGAGAACAACCAATTTTTGCTTTGAACTACACAAGAATTTGAAATTAAGGTGCTCTATATTTGGATTCTTTGAACGCCCATATTCTGCTAATGCGTTAACCGTATAATCTATTACTAGATTTCCATCCACATCTCTATTGCGCGCACACCACAGCATATAACTAGGTACGAGATTTATTAAATCCGTCCTCTCATTTTGCCACGTAATGTCTGTATTAGCTTCAATAAAATCATCATCAGTTGGGGTGGCCCCATCTGTGAAAAATGCGTCATTTATTGCTTGCTCTATGTCCATATTTACAACTAACATTTTATTATACGAATTGATTCATAAGACTTTATTATCATTAGTCTTTTGATACAAGTGTCAATTTTGTGGTCACCACGGGCACTTCCTTTGGTCGTATCTTGGGGATTAGAGGACCTTAGATTCTGTATATCGGTATATTTAAGACAAAACTGGTACTGATTTCATGATCGCTGCGTCGCTTTTGTTTGATAATGATATTTCTGTAAATTAAGAGCTACTGATTCTTTCAAGGAGGATTTATGAATCCAAAATTTAAGCCCGGTCGGAATATGGCGATGAAGGTGCCGGCGCATGAGTATGATAAGACGGTGGCGTTTTATCGTGATGTGTTGGGGTTTGAGTTGATTCCTTTGGATAATGATGAGGAGACCAATACCATTCGTTTTAAGTTTGGCGATAAGGTGTTGTGGATTGATCGTGTGGAAACGGTGAGTCAGGCGGAGATTTGGCTGGAGGTTGTGACGGATGATTTGGATGCTGCGGCTGAATACTTTCAGGAGAGCGACGTTGTTCGTTGCGATGAAATTGAGCCTTTGCCGGAGGGTTTTCAGGGGTTCTGGATTTCGAGTCCGTCCAATATTATTCACTTGGTGACCAATTCCGATTAATATGGGGTGGAAATAGACGAGGGAGATACGGATATGTTGAATGTGAAAATTGATGCTGATCATGCATTGGCTATTTTGGAACCGGATGGTGCTTTAACTGATAATGACTTTCGGTTGGCAGCACAATTGATTGATCCAGTGATTGAGAAGAACGGTTCGCTAAAAGGATTAATCATTCGCACGCGCTCGTTTCCCGCTTGGGCTTCGTTTGCTGCATTGGTGTCGCATCTTCGCTTTGTTCGCGAGCATCATAAAAGCGTTAAACGAATCGCTTTTGTCACCGATTCGCCGGTGGGTTCTTTTGCACAATCAATCGGCAATCATTTTATCAGTGCTCAGATCAGAAACTTTACCTTCGATGAGTTTGAAGCGGCACGACGTTGGATTTTGTTTGGTGAGTGAGTTGAGTTAGCTTGCTACTCTATTTTGATTCAACATGTTTCGCGAAGTTATCTAGAATACTCTGCCAGCCCTGTTTTTGAAAATCTGGTTCGTATTCATCATCCGCATCAAAGGTTTCGGTAACCGTGATGCCTTGGTCGGTTTGTTTAAAGTCGATTGATACTGCTCGATCATCGTCCATGACATATTCTATGCGATTGAGTTTGTCGACTTTAGTGTAAGTGCCTGTGAAGTCAAAACCCATGCTGCCGTCTTTGGCTTCCATCCGTGATGTGAATTTGCCGCCTTCGCGCAGATCGACCATGCTTTGTGTGGTGTGCCAGTCTTCCGATGCGGCGTTCCATTGTTTGATGTCTTCAGGGTTGTTCCAACAATCCCATACGGTATTTAAGTCAGCTTTTATGGTGGTGGTTACGGTGATTTTCATGAATTTAGCAATCCTCTGTATTGTCGTCTGCACTGTCGAATGCTGAATATTTTACCCGATAAAAAAATGAGGGTGGGTAGAAGTAGTTCGAAGTTTTGGCCAACAGCTTGTAAAAAGATGACCCAAGTCGTACATTCTTAGACTCTCCCTGCTGTTCTCAAAATTTTAATGGTGTTGTCGTGATTTCAAAACTTCCTCGCTGGGTTGAGTTTGGTGCTTTTATTTTGGCCTTTGTTGCCGGTTATGTGAATGCGGTGGGGTTATTAGGTTTTGAGCATCAGTCAGTGTCACATTTATCCGGCACAGCAACCCTGCTTGGCACCGAGTTAATCAGCTCTTCTGCACAGAATGTTATTCATCTTATTGCCGTACTGGTCAGTTTTTTTCTGGGGGCGGGACTTTCAGGCTTTATCTTACATGGCAGTACGCTACGGCTTGGTCGCCATTACGATACAGCCTTATACCTCGAATGCATCTTATTGCTAGGTGCTTTGGTGCTACTCAACGACGGCGCAATTGCTGGTCATTATTTGGCGTCAGCGGCCTGTGGGCTACAGAATGCACTGGCTACAACTTATAGCGGAGCCATTGTTCGAACCACTCATGTCACAGGTATTTTTACCGACTTGGGAATCATGTTTGGTGCAAAGCTGCGAGGCGAGTCATTTGATAAACGAAAAGCTATTTTATTTCTGATTATCATTAGTGGATTCGTGGTTGGTGGTGTCATTGGTGCTGTGTTATTCGACGACCTGGTCTTCAATGCCTTGATCATTCCCAGCGCCATTGTCCTGGTGTTAGGGATTGGTTATCGAATTTATAACGTGAAGGCAGCAAATAAAAAAGTAGAGTCTTAAGCGTCTCTTGGCAACATCACTGTGACGCAGTTAATCAGTTTTTGAGTCTTTTTATCAATGGCACTGGTGTCGGTTTGGTCGGGATGACTGAGTTGGTCAATGGCCCAGTCGATGTGCTCCTTAACCATATCATTGGCTTCTGGGAGTTTTTCTTTCAGAGCGCTGATCATTGATGGCTGTTGCGAGTTGCCGATAGCAACTGCCAGATTACGCAGCCAGTTTTGATAGCCGATGCGACGAATGGGGCTGCCCTGGAAATTGTCGAGGAAGCTTTGTTCGTCCCAGCTCCAAAGAGTTACCAGAGAAACTTTGTGCAGATCATGGCGCGGTGAAAAATCTTCGATCTGGGTTTGCTCTGAGTATCGATTCCAGGGGCAGGCCAGCTGGCAGTCATCGCAGCCATAAATTCGGTTGCCCATCAGCGGACGCAGTTCTTCGGGGATAGCTCCCTGATTTTCAATGGTCAGATAGGAAATGCAGCGACGGGCGTCAATCTTGCGATTATCGAGAATGGCGTTGGTCGGACACAGCGTGATACAGGAAGTGCAGCCGCCACACATGTCTTCGCCGGGTTCATCCACAGGCAATGGCAGGTTGATAAAGATTTCACCCAAGAAAAACCAGGAGCCGGCATCTTTATTGATAATCAGGGTGTGCTTGCCCTTCCAGCCCAGCCCGGACTTTTCAGCAAAAGCGGTTTCTAACACCGGTGCGCTATCGACCAGTACGCGGTAATCCAAATCGACTTCATCATTCAGCGTGGTTTTTAGAGCTTCAATCACCTGCTGCAAACGCTTACGCATCAATTTGTGATAATCGCGGCCCAGGGCATAACGTGAAATATTGGCGATGGCTTTGTCTTTCAGTGGTGTCGTGAAACTGGCTTTGTCGTTGAGGTAATCAAAGCGCAGAGAAAGTACGCGACAGGTATTGGGATGCAATTCAGCAGGATTCTGGCGTAGCTCCTGATTGCGTTCCAGGTAAGACATACAGCCATGATAGCCATCATCGACCCACTGCTTGAAACGCTCGAAATAACCGCTGGTATCAGTATCGGAAACCCTTAGATCCTGAAAGCCATGCTGTTGCGCCAGCTCAACCGCCGTTTGTTTGATCTGTTCGAGTTGTTGGTCGGTTAGGGGCATTACTAGTGGTTGCGAATATTACCATGAGGATATGGTAACGCTATTCCTTCGGCAATAACATAAAGTCGAGGGCCATTTGCAGGTCGGCTTCGGTGCAATCGAAGCAAGCGCCTTTGGGTGGCATGCCTTTGTAGCCTTCGACCATGCTGGTCATCATGGCTTCCTCGCCTTTATCGAGACGTGCTTGCCATTGTTCCATATCGCCACGAATCGGTGCGCCGCCGTGACCGCGCTCATGACAGCTAAAACAGGACTGGTAATAGATGCTTTCGCCGGTACGTTCCTGCGGTTCAGAATTACAGCCAGAGAGTAAGCTGGCGAGCAGGATGATGGTCAATAAAAGTAGGCTTTTCATGGGCGGGCTATTGGGTGCTTTTAATCAGGACGGTAAACGACAGACACAAAAAAGCCGATCACTTGGATCGGCTTTCATGACAAATTTAGTTGCTGTTTTCTAGGATGTAATCAACCGTTGCCTTGATCTCATCGTCTGAACAGTCTGCGCAGGTACCTTTTGGTGGCATGGCGTTGAAACCGTCGATAGCGTGCGAGTAAACCGTATCAATGCCTTTTTCCATGCGAGCATTCCAGTCCGCGGCATCACCAATTTTAGGTGCGCCCGCTGCGCCAGTGGTGTGGCAAGCCATACAGTTAGTGTTGTAGATTTGCTCGCCAGAACGTGCAGCTGAAGAACCACCACCTGCGGCTGCTGGAGCTGCATTGGCTACTTGTG
>JAPHRL010000175.1 GCA_026195755.1 Kangiella sp.
GTTTTCAACAAAACAATCTCAATCCCCGTTTCCTATTTTCGAGCTTTGTTGAAGGCAAGTCGAATCAATTAGCCAGAGCTGCTGCTCAACAGGTTACTGAAAACCCCGGTGAAGCCTACAATCCATTGTTTATCTATGGTGGTGTTGGTTTGGGTAAAACACACCTTATGCACTCTGTTGGCAACTCCATTCTTGAGCAAAACCCCAATGCGCGCGTGGTATACCTGCACTCTGAAAGGTTTATGGCTAATATGGTTAAGGCGTTACAAACTGGAACAATGGATAAATTTAAAAATTTTTACCGTTCAGTTGACGCCCTGCTCATAGATGATATTCAGTTCTTTGCTAATAAAGGGCGCACCCAGGAAGAGTTTTTTCACACCTTTAATAACCTAATTGAGAAAAACAAACAGGTAATCATTACCTGTGATCGTTTCCCAAAAGAGGTTGATGGTCTTGAAGAGCGCCTCAAGTCGCGTTTTGGCTGGGGCTTAACCGTTGCTGTAGAACCTCCTGAACTCGAAACTCGTGTAGCCATTCTTATGAGTAAAGCTCAGACTTCTAAAATAGAACTACCCAATGAGGTCGCTTTTTTTATTGCCAAAAGAATTCGCTCTAACGTGCGTGAGCTAGAAGGGGCTCTTAAACGTGTTATTGCTAATGCACAATTTACTGGCCGTGCCATTACTCTTGATTTTGTTAAAGATGCTTTAAAAGACCTGATTGCAGCCCAAGATAAGCTCATTTCTATTGAAAATATCCAAAAAACTGTCGCCAGCTATTACAAGATTAAGGTTTCTGATCTATTATCTCAAAGGCGTAGCCGTTCTATTGCCAGGCCGCGTCAGATGGCTATGGCTTTGGCTAAAAACTTAACTAACCATAGTCTGCCTGAAATAGGTGATGCTTTTGGGGGAAAAGATCATACAACAGTCCTGCATGCCTGTCGTAAGATCGAGCAATTAAAAGGCGAAAGCATTGATATTGAAGAAGATTTCTCAAATTTACTTCGGACTCTGTCCAGCTAATAACAAGGTGTCTATATGCGTTTTACCATAAGCCGGGATCAGTTGCTGTCGCCACTTCAATTAGTCAGTGGTGCTGTAGAAAAACGACAAACACTTCCAGTATTATCTAATGTATTAATGGTTGTTGATGATAGTAAGTTATCACTTACTGCTACAGATTTAGAAGTAGAGCTTAAGGCTCAGGTTGATCTCGACGGTGAGTTTGAACCTGGTGAGATAACGGTGCCTGCACGCAAATTATTGGATATCGTACGTAGCCTGGGTGATGGTGAGAACCTGAAGCTGGAACAGACAGAAGCACGTTTAAAAATTACCACCCCAAGCAGTCGTTTTAGTTTGTCTACTATGTCAGCTAATGAATTTCCAAACTTAGACGAAACCGTCAGTCTTGCTTCGTTAGAAGTTACCCAAGAAGTTTTAAAAAGCCTGATAGAAAAAACTCAGTTTGCGATGGCACAACAAGATGTTCGTTACTATCTTAATGGTATGCTGTTCGAATTCGACAATGATAAGTTAACCACCGTAGCGACTGATGGTCACCGCCTTGCTCTTTCTCGTGCCACAGTATCTATTGATACCGAGGACAAAATTAGCGCGATTATTCCTCGCAAAGGGGTTACTGAGTTGGCTCGTCTGTTGGAGCATAGTGACGAAACAGTGACTTTAAACCTCGGCTCTAATCATATTAAAGTAATTGGCGCTGACTACTCTTTTACCTCAAAACTTGTTGATGGCCGCTTCCCAGAGTATGACAAGGTCCTGCCGCGTAATGGTGATAAAATCGTTATTGCAGACCGTGAACTCTTCAAGGAATCACTATCTCGTGCCTCTATCCTTTGTAATGAGAAATTCCGCGGTGTTCGTTTTATGTTGACCAATGAGCAAGTTAGGCTCCATGCGAATAATCCTGAACAAGAAGAGGCAGAAGTAGAGTTTGGTGTTGATTATAATGGCTCTGATCTAGAAATTGGTTTTAATGTTAGTTATATGATCGATGTTATGAATACTATAAAGACCGACCAGGTAAAGCTTACTTTTATCGATGCTAACAGTAGTACTTTGATAGAAGAAGTGGATGGTGGCGAGAGCCTCTATGTCGTTATGCCGATGCGCCTTTAATCCACCCACACCACCTCACAAGCATCCCTTAGATGCATATTAAATCCGTTTCTATTCAAAACTTCCGAAATCTGCAGCCTTCAAGGCTGCTTTTTTCTCCTCAGCTGAATATTATTTATGGCGACAATGCCGCAGGAAAAACCAGTATTCTAGAAACCCTCTTTACCTTTGGTCATGGTCGCTCCTTCAGAACCAGTAGGCACTCAAAGCTAATACACCATGAACAAGAGTCTTTCACCCTTTTTGGTGAGCTTATCTCCAGCGGTGTTAACCATCGTTTGGGCATACAACGTTTTAGAAACAATGATGTTAAAATTCGCCTTAACCAAGAGCCTCTAAGCAAACTTAGTGATCTCGTCACGCTTGCTCCCATCCAAGTCCTCGCTCCTGAACATTATGAGCTTCTTACCAAAGGCCCAAGTGGAAGAAGAAAGATGCTTGATTGGGGGGTGTTCCACGTGGAACACTCTTTCCTGAAACGCTGGCAATCATGTCAACGCATAATACTTCAGAGGAACAAACTTTTAAAATCCAGTCATTATTATACCGACTTACAAGTATGGGATGAGCAGTTGATACCTCTATCGGAGCAGGTCAATCATTATAGGCAAAAATATTGTGAGCTACTAACCCCGCACTTTCAAGATATCGTTGCTGATTTTTTGCCTGATGTTGAGTTGTCCTTAGAATTTTATCCTGGTTGGCAAGGAAAAAGCCTTCGACAGTTATTGACCGAGCAATATAGTAAAGACAAAAAATTGGGTTACACTCAGTCTACGATACAAAAGGCTGATCTCAGGATATTATCAGGAAAGCGCTTGGCTGCAGACTATCTGTCCCGCGGTCAGCAAAAACTTGTTACAACGGCGCTTAAATTGGGTCAGTTAAAACTTGCTCAAGAAAGAGGGCGGCAGTATCCTGTTTTTTTGCTTGACGACATTGGTGCGGAACTGGATGAGAATCACCAAAAAATGCTGCTAAACTTTCTTGCCCATCAACCCCAAAATCAGCAAATATTTATTAGTTGTGTGCATTTAGATCCTCTCAAAAGCCTCATAAACAGGTATAATAACGCTAGGTTGTTCCACGTGGAACACGGGGCTGTATCAGTTATAGAGGCCTCGGAAATAAATTCGCAATAAGCTTAACAGAACAATCAGAAGGAATCCGTATGTCAGAGAACAACAATTACGATTCGTCCAGTATTAAAGTATTGAAAGGCTTGGACGCAGTACGTAAGCGTCCAGGAATGTATATCGGTGACACAGATGATGGTACTGGTTTGCACCACATGGTGTTTGAGGTAGTTGATAACTCCATTGATGAGTCGCTCGCTGGCCATTGCACCGATATTTACGTAACCATTCATAGCGATAATTCTGTATCTGTAAAAGATAATGGACGCGGTATTCCTACAGAATTACACGAAGAAGAGGGTGTGTCTGCTGCTGAGGTTATCATGACCGTCTTGCATGCTGGAGGTAAGTTTGATGATAACTCCTATAAAGTGTCTGGTGGTTTACACGGAGTTGGTGTTTCTGTTGTTAATGCCCTTTCTGAAGAGCTGAAACTCACCATTCGGCGTGCTGGTAAACGTTATGAGCAGATCTATGTACATGGTGTACCGCAAGCTCCGTTAGAGGTTGTAGGAGATGCAGAAACAACTGGCACAGAGATTCGGTTCAAACCAAGTGATAAGACATTCACCAATACTGAGTACCATTACGATATATTGGCTAAACGTCTGCGCGAGCTATCTTTCCTAAACTCAGGAGTAGGTATTCGATTAGCGGATGAGCGCACAGGTAGGCAGGATCATTTTAAGTACGAGGGTGGTATCAGAGCTTTCGTTGAATACCTTAATAGCAAAAAAACGCCTATCCATGAGAAAGTATTCCATTTTACCCATGAACGTGAAGAGGATGGAATTACTGTTGAAGTTTCACTGCAGTGGAATGATGGCTTCCAAGAAAGTATTTTTTGCTTTACCAACAATATCCCACAAAGGGATGGCGGTACTCACCTAGCCGGATTCCGGGCCGCCTTAACTCGTGGCCTGAATAATTTCATGGAGAATGAGGGTTATAACAAGAAAGGTAAGGTTAATACTACCGGTGATGATGCTCGTGAAGGTCTAACTGCGGTTGTTTCGGTAAAAGTTCCAGACCCAAAGTTTAGCTCTCAAACTAAAGATAAATTGGTTTCGAGCGAAGTTAAAACTGCGGTTGAGCAGGCGATGGGTGAGCATTTGAAAGACTTCCTGTTGGAAAACCCAGCGGAAGCTAAAGCTGTTGTTAACAAGATGATTGATGCAGCCAGAGCACGTGAGGCTGCGAGAAAGGCGCGAGAGATGACTCGTCGTAAGGGGGCGCTTGATATTGCTGGGTTACCAGGGAAATTGGCCGACTGCCAGGAAAAAGATCCTGCTTTATCAGAACTATACATTGTGGAGGGTGATTCTGCGGGTGGTTCGGCCAAACAAGGGCGAGATCGCAAGAATCAGGCAATTTTGCCACTGAAAGGTAAGATTCTGAATGTTGAAAAAGCACGCTTCGATAAAATGTTGTCTTCACAAGAAGTAGGGACTTTAATCACTGCGTTGGGTTGTGGTATTGGTCGGGAAGAGTTTGATGCCGATAAAACCCGCTATCATCGTATTATCATCATGACCGATGCCGACGTTGATGGTGCCCATATCCGTACTTTATTGCTAACCTTCTTCTATCGCCAGGTTCCGCAGTTAATTGAACGAGGATATATTTATATTGCTCAACCGCCCTTGTACAAGGTTAAAAAAGGGAAGCAAGAGCAATATTTGAAAGATGATGAAGCCCTGGAAAACTATTTAACACAAACAGCTCTAAACAATACTGAGTTGTATGTGAGCAAAGATGCACCAGCTATTAGTGGCGAAGGCCTTGAGCGGCTGGTAAACGAGTACAGAGATGTGCAAATGACCATTCGTCGTTTAGCACAACTGTATCCATCGAATATCTTAAACAGTATGATTTACCATCCCACCCTAAAGACTGAAGATCTAAAA
>JAPHRL010000275.1 GCA_026195755.1 Kangiella sp.
AGTGACTGAAAAAATGCTTCAACATTTTATTCGCAAGGTTCATGACAACACCTTCTTCCGTCCAAGCCCTCGAGTTCTTATTTGTGTTCCTTGTGGTTCAACTCAAGTTGAGCGTCGTGCGATTAAAGAATCAGCGATCGGTGCTGGTGCGCGTGATGTGTTCTTGATTGAAGAGCCGGTTGCAGCTGCCGTCGGTGCAGGTTTGCCAGTCGGTGAAGCGCGCGGTTCGATGGTCGTGGATATTGGTGGTGGTACTACTGAGATTGCTATCCTGTCATTGAATGGCGTGGTTTATTCTGATTCGGTACGTATTGGTGGTGATCGTTTTGATGAAGCTATCATCGAATACATTCGCCGCAACTACGGCACCGTTATTGGTGAAGCAACTGCTGAGCGAATTAAGCATGAAATTGGTACTGCTTATCCAGGCACTGAAGTTCGCGAATTGGATGTGCGTGGTCGTAATCTGGCGGAAGGTATTCCAAGAAGCTTTACTATTAATAGCAACGAAGTATTAGAGGCATTACAGAACCCATTGCACGGTATCGTGCGTGCGGTAAAAGCTGTTTTGGAGCAGTCGCCTCCTGAGCTAGCTTCGGATATTTCTGAACGTGGTATGGTATTGACAGGTGGTGGTGCATTGATTCGCGATATTGATCGCTTGTTGATGGAAGAAACCGGCTTACCGGTCATCGTTGCTGAAGATCCACTGACCTGTGTTGCTCGCGGTGGTGGTAAGGTTCTTGAAACAATTGATGAGCATGGCGGCGATTTATTCTCATACGATTGATTTTTAAAGAAATATTGACGAAAATCGGGCACTTACAGGCCCGTTTTTTGTATCTGCTTCAGGAGTCCAGTTATTAAAAACCTATTTACGCGGGGACCATCGTTAGTCTTGCAGCTGATTCTTACGCTGTCGCTTGCGTGTGTCTTGATGGTTCTGGATTACCGTTACGGTTATATGACTGCTGCGCGTAAAGCGACCGCCACCTTTCTCTCACCTTTGTATTATCTTGCGAATCTACCCAATGAAATTGCTGCCTGGGCTGATAATAATATTGTCAGTCGTAATGACTTAATAGATGAAAATCGTCAGTTGAAAGATGAGGTTTTGATCTTAAGTGCGCAGAATCAGCGTTTAATTGGTCTAGAGTCTGAAAATGCCCGGTTGCGTTCTTTATTGGGATCGTCACGTTCTTTCCGTGGCAAGCGGTTAATTGCCGAGGTCTTGAATGTTGATAGCCAACGTTTCTCCAATGAATTATTGTTAAATAAAGGTTCTACGGACGAAGTGTTTGTTGGTCAACCGGTGGTAGATTCAGAAGGGATTATGGGGCAGATAGTTGAGGTTTCGTTGACGACCAGTCGCATGATTCTATTAAACGATCAAAAGCATGCTATTCCTGTTCGCAATGACCGCAATGGAGTTCGAGCTATTGCACAGGGTGATGGGCAGCTGCTGTTCTTACGGCATCTGCCGAACACCACAGAAATCCGCGAGGGTGATCTATTATTAAGCTCTGGATTGGGCGAAAAATTTCCAGATGGTTATCCGGTAGCTAAAGTGATTTCAGTGACTAAGCAATCAGCTCAGCCTTACGCTCAGATCATCGCAGAGCCAACGGCTAACATTAATACTTCTAATCACGTTCTGTTGTTATGGCCTTATGAGCCAAGCAAGGATTCCGTTGATGAAAGCCAGCCACAATCATCGGAGAATTAGCGGCATGAAAACGATGAAGAATGAAGTAAAGCACGGGACCTGGATTATTATTGTTAGTTTGATCATTGCTATGATCATGGACATTTTCCCATTACCAGAAAGCTGGCAGCCGTTTAGACCTAGCCTCACTTTTTTAGTTCTGGGTTATTGGATTATCGCGCTTCCACATCGCATTGGTTTGTTGTGGGCATTTATCACAGGTCTGGCGCTAGATGGGTTGCTGGGCACCACTTTGGGTTTACACAGTTTTGCTCTGGCCGTCCTGACCTTTATTCTTCAATTGAATCATCAGCGTCTTCGCCTATTTCCATTATGGAAACAAGCATTGACCCTAGTCTTTTTGAGTGTGATTTATTTTGCAATAGTTTTGTGGCTGGCTCGTCTTACTGGAAAACCAGAAAGTGATAGTTGGTACTGGATGGCGACGGTAACTAATGGCCTATTATGGCCTTGGCTGTTTGTCCTGCTACGTGATATTCGTCGTTACTTCAGAGTGGTTTAAGGAGCCCTGATGTTCGAGCAAATTTATTTAGCTTCCGCATCGCCGCGCCGTAAAGAATTATTGACACAGCTCGGCGTTTCTTATGTTCAAGTGGCTAACGATTTCGATGAGACACCTTTAGCCAATGAATCTCCAGAAGAATATGTTAAGCGGCTGGCGATTGGCAAAGCTCGTTCGGCAGAACCTTATTGTGATTCTGAATTAGACCTTCCCATTCTAGGTGCTGATACCATTGTTGTTTTAGATGGTCAGTTTCTGGGAAAACCACAGGATCTTGAGCAAGCAAAATTGATGCTGTCTCGGCTATCGGGCCAAACCCATCAGGTCTATAGCGGTGTCAGTCTTTGTTATCACGATAAAGCAATCTGGCAAGTCTCGAAAAGCGATGTCACTTTTAGTCAACTCTCCAAGCAAACCATTGATGCTTATTGCGTTACTGAAGAGCCGCTAGGCAAAGCCGGTTCATACGCTATTCAGGGCGTTGGTGGTAGTTTGGTCAGTGGTATCAATGGTAGTTACAGCGGTATTGTTGGGTTACCATTATATGAAACCAGAATTCTATTAGAGCAAATGCAGGTTAAGCATTTGCTTTCACCTAAGCCTTCACCTCATCGCTTACCTCAAGCAGGAGGTCGTTAACAATCATGCGTGATGAAATATTAATCAATGTCACTCCCCAAGAAACGCGTGTCGCGTTAGTGGAAAATGGTGTGTTGCAAGAAGTACATATTGAACGCATGACCAACCGTGGCATTGTGGGCAATATCTATAAGGGAATCGTACGTCGTGTCATGCCTGGTATGCAGGCTGCCTTTGTTGATATTGGGCATGATCGGGCCGCTTTTTTGCATGTGGCCGATATTATTGCGATTAAGAGTGATGAGGATAAACTGGCGGTAGAAGGTTCAGAACTTCTCGATAAACAACAGGCTCATGAAGCTGACATTGTTACTTTGCTTCATGAAGGACAGAAAATTATCGTTCAGGTCATCAAAGACCCGATCGGTAGTAAAGGCGCACGCTTAACCACTCATATCACAATACCTTCTCGTTTTCTGGTGTTGATGCCAGACAATCCGCATGTTGGGGTTTCGCAACGTATCGAAGATTTAAACGAACGAACACGCCTCAAGAACTTACTGGCTGATACCGATTTTGGCAGCGACACAGGGTATATCATTCGAACTGCAGCAGAAGGGGCAAGTGATATTGAACTTGATCGTGATGTTAAGTTCTTATCTAAATTATGGAGCGGGATCAGCGAGAAAGTACAGTCGGCTAAAGCACCGCAATTAATTCACGAGGATTTAGCGTTAGAGTTGAGGATTATGCGCGATATTATCGAAGATGATATTGAGCGGGTTAGAGTCGATAACCCACAAAGCTTTAAACGTATTCAGATCTTTGTGATGGAATTTATGCCGGATATCAAAAATAGAATAGAGTTTTATGAAGGTGAACGTCCTATTTTTGATCTCTACAATATTGAAGAAGAAATAAAAAAAGCACTCGAGCGAAAAGTGCCGTTAAAGTCAGGCGGGTATTTGATCATCGATCAGACTGAAGCAATGACAACCGTGGATGTGAATACCGGTGCTTTTATTGGGCATAAAAACTTAGAAGAAACGATCTTTCGGACAAACCTGGAAGCAGCTACTGCATTGGCACGACAACTTCGATTGCGCAATTTGGGCGGCATTATCATCGTTGACTTTATTGATATGCAGGATGAGGAGCATAAACGACAAGTGCTACGAACGCTCGAGAAAGGGGTTGAGCGTGATCATGTGAAAACGTCTATCTCTGAAGTGTCGACGTTGGGGCTGGTCGAAATGACTCGCAAACGCTCGCGCGAAAGTCTTGAGCGCTTGATGTGTGAACCTTGCCAGCAGTGCAATGGCCGTGGTTTTGTTAAGACGCCAGTCACGGTTTGTTACGAAATATTCAGAGAAATTAGTCGAGCAAGACGAGCCTATGATGTACAAAAGTTTTTAGTGCTGGCTAATCAGGAAGTGGTTGATTGTTTATTGGATGAGGAAGCCAGTAGCTTGGCTGAGTTGGAAGTTGAGATTGATAAACCGATTCGTTTACAGGTGGAAAGTCTATATGCTCCCGATCAGTTTGACGTTGTATTAATGTAATACGGAAGTCGAATGGCAAAAGGTATCATTACATTGGTTCGTAAATGGCTGACTAAGTTGCTCTGGTTGGTGTCGATCTTTGTGATTCTGTTTGTTCTTGTTGTTTCCGTACTTAAGTTGATTTTACCTTATTGGCTGGATGACAAAGAGAAAATTGTTGAACTGGTTGAAAAGCAAATTGGTGGAGAGTTTGACTACCAGCAACTGGTTGTAGATTGGACCCGTTTTAGACCCACTGTTTATTTAGAAGGTTTAAGTTGGAGCAGCGACGATCATCGGATCCAACTGAGCAGTTCGCGTAACACGATCGAGCTTAATTTGTGGCAAAGCTTAATTGATGGTTATTTACAAACTGAATCTGTTGAAATCAACGGAGTTAATCTAAGTTATACGATCCAGGAACTTGCAACAGAGCAAGACGTTAATCCTCTTTCTAATCTCTCAATTGATCGTATAAAACTTGCTCTAAGTATGTATCCGGAAGTCTTGCAGCAACGCAAAATTGTGGTGCGTGACTTATCTCTTACCGTTCGCCATCAAGGCAATAGCCGCACATTGGTTTCACCTCTGTTGCGTTTCGAAAAAATGGGCAACGAACGACAGGTTATTATTGATACCCGAAGTGAGTTGTTTTCCAGCGGACGGTTTGTAATAGAAAGCAAAGGTCAGCCTTTCGCAAGCAATAGTCATATTAATATCTACACAGCCCTTGAAGATACTGATATTAAGTCGTTAGCTCAGTTTTTAAACTTAACACAAGAATTCCCGGTCGACCTGGTGAACTTGAAGTTGTGGCTGACCTATGAGGGTGAAGTCCCTGTTGCAGGTTTTGCGCAAGTTGATGCGTCAGGTGACGAGTCCAGAATAGCTGAGTTGAATGGTGCTATTCGATTTAAATCAGATGAAAATGGTTTTCACCTGTCGAGTGAGAGATTTCATTTAGTAGAGCGACAAGTCGACCAAACGCTGCTTGACTTTGATACTCAATTTTTAGTTGATGTAGAGCGACAAGATTCCACCGCTACCTGGAATCTCTCTGCGGATAATTTCCCTATTAGTTATTTAATCACTTCGGTTAGCCCTTTTCTATCACAAGATACATTGTCTTTGTTAAATGGAACAAGCCCGGACGGTCATATCCATCAGTTTCAAATGGTTGCCAAGCAAAGCGACCAAGTATTCAAGCCGATTAAAGCGAATATCGTAATCAGCGATCTGGACGTCAAAGAATATGAAACGATCCCGGGTTTTCAAATTGATTATCTTGCGATTAAAGACGAAGCAGGCAAATGGCGCATCAATTTGGAAACAGATGACGCCTCACTTTCTATCAAGCACTGGTTAAACAATCCAGTGACTATTGACTCACTGACTTTTAATGGATTGTTAAGTGTTGAAAAAACAACAGCGATTGAAATTGATGAGTTCAAGGTTGCCAATCCCGACTTATCGATCAATGCGGAGGGATTGGTCACTCTATTTGAAAACAATCAGGGTGATACCGATGCTGAGTTGGCCTTATATGCTGAGGCTTATGACATTAATATTGGAGAGATTCATAAATACTTGCCAAGACAAGGCATGAAACAAAAAACTGTCGACTATCTGACTATGAGTTTACAGGGTGGTACTGTTGACAAGGCCAAGTTTCTTTTGCGTGGTGATTTAGAATCATTTCCCTATAAAGATGGCGCTGGTCAATTCTATATTGAGGCTGATGTGAGCGATGCTGTTTTCAAATTTCACCCTGAATGGCCTCAGGCCGATAGCCTTAGTGCAAAGGCTATTTTTGATAATGATGAAATGTTGATTGTGGCGGATTCTGGAAACTTATTGGGTAGCTCGGTCGTAGAAGCAAAAGCGACGATAGATTCATTCAGTAATGAAATTTCGATGTTAGTGATTACAGCTGACGCAACTGTGACTAATGAGAGTTATCTAGCCCTTCATCAGAGCTCCCCGCTAAAAGAGGACATTGGTGAGGCGATTACGGATTTTAAAATTAATAAACCCATTACATCAACGGTTGAAATCACGATCCCTTTAGGTAACGATGTTCCGGCAACTATCAAGGGAACCATTCCCTTGGATGGCCACAGAGTTTCACTAAAAGATTATTCTATAGCACTTAATCAAGTGAATGGACTGATTCATTTCACAGAGGATGGAGCATACTCCGAGAATTTGCGCGGTAGCTTGTGGGGAAATCCGTTTACTATTGATGTTAAGGTTGATGACTTTACGGGTGATGCTGACTTGGTCAAGCTGGATGCGACTTCAAACTTCTCAGTGGGCAAGGTTTTTGATTCACAGAAGATACAATCACCATTGAGTATTACTGGCTCAAGTGAGCTGGTGGTGCGTTATCGAGTTGATCATCAAGCTCAGCAGTCATTGATTGTAAGAACTGACTTAAAGGGTACAGAGATTATTGGCCCAGACTGGTTGAGCAAAGATAGGCAACAGGTTGCCGATGTGTTGATCACTTTATTTGAGGCAGCCGGGCAAGTTAAATCACGTGCTATTTATCGCAATACTATTTCTTCGCAACTGCAATTTAGCAGTAACAATTTTAATGATATTAAGGGTGTTGTTGCTTTAGGTAATTTAGCCACTACAGATATTAAAGCACCACAGGATGGTGTTGCAATTCGGGGCGAGTTTAATGAAATTAAAAGTTATGATTGGATTAATAGTTTGCAATTTAAAAAGGGGGGAAGTTTTAGTTGGCCACAATGGATTGATCATATTGACATAAAAACGCCAATATTCGAAGTGGCGGGCCAAAAGCTTCATAACGTGCATTTGAGCGATGAATTATTAGCTGGCCAGTACCTTCGTTTTAAAGCTACAGCAGAAGAAGGTAAGGGAAGTTTGACGTTGTATGATGATGGTCGCAAGCATGTGGTTATTGATCAACTCGATATTGAGTTACAACCTTTTAGTAAACTATCTGATACTGATATTGGTTTAGAAAAAGAAGATTTGTATAACTGGCAATTGGAATGCGCATCGTGTCGAATCAATGGTATTGATACCGGAGTGCTAACACTGGTAACCAAGCAGACAGAACAGGGCGTAACACTACAAGGTGATAGTAAGATCCAGGGGTTATTATCAGCCTATCTTGAAGGCAGCTGGTTTGATGACATCAGTACAATAAAAATCACCTTTACCTCGCCTAACGCGGGTCGTTTGTTAGAGCGTTGGGGTTATGGCGATGGGGTCAGGGAAACACAAACAAATGGTAGTCTGAATTTAAGTTGGCAAGGTGGTTGGCATCAGTTTGAGTTAGCAAAAAGTGATGGCAAGTTAGCCGTTAACACCGAACAAGGTGTGGTTCGCGAATTAAGTGATCGGCAGGCACGTGTGTTTAGTTTGTTCTCCTTACAAAGTTTACGCCGTCGTTTGTCACTGGACTTTAGAGACTTATTTGAAGATGGATTTTTCTATGACTCAATTGATGGAAAGTTCACGATTGCAAAGGGCATCGTTCATAGTGATGCGGTGGTTATTAATGGTGCTACTGCTGAAGTCACTATTTCGGGCTATACCAATCTGGTTAATAACACTGTCGATCAGAACGTTGTTGTTATACCTAAGCTCGGCTCCAGTTTACCGCTGCTAGCAGGTTGGGCTATCGAACCCACTACTGGCTTGATCATGTTATTAATTAATAAAATTTTTGAGCCGGTATTGGATGTTGTAGTCAGAATTGAATATAACATTAAAGGTGACTTAGCAAATCCTGTCGTCATTGAGGTCGATAAAAAGTCGAAGGAAATAGTAGTACCCGATGAAGAGCTTTTAGAACAGGTTGAAGGCGAACCCATTTTAGAGACTGAGCTCATCGAGCAAGAGAGTACCTTAGACTCCGAGCCGCAACAACAGCAGGTTCCTGAAAATACTGACAAAGGCGGTGAGCAAACAAAGCACAAAGAGGATGGTAATGAGTAAATTAGTTATAGGCTTGATACAAATAACTTCATCCAGTTGCATTAAGGACAATCTTAGTAATGCGGAGCGGTTGATTAAACAGGCTGTAACCGATGGTGCTCAAGTGATTGTTCTACCCGAGAGCTTTGCGCTGATGGAAAAATATAATGGACAAAAGCTGGAATATTTAGAACCGGATGGCAATGGTGAGATCCAGCAGTGGATGTCTGCAATGGCTAAACAATTTAAGGTGTTGCTTGTCGGTGGCACGATAGCGGTTGAGTCGAATGTCGAAAACAAGCCCTATGCGCGGTGCTATATTTATAACGAGGATGGTTCGCAGCTTACCTACTATGACAAGATCCATTTGTTTGACGTATCCGTTAAAGAAGGCGAGAGCTATTCTGAGTCGGCTAACACCTTAGCGGG
>JAPHRL010000293.1 GCA_026195755.1 Kangiella sp.
GAAGCGGTATTCTCGGCCAGTGAAATGCAGAAAGCCGGTGTCATTACAGCACCTCGTCTGTTCTCGACCGGTACTATTTTGTATGGCGCGAATCATTTTATTACTGCTGAAGTAGATAATCTCGAAGATGCAGTTGGTCACCTTGAGCGCATGAAAGCGGTTGGGGCCTTCTCGGTTAAGAGTTACAACCAGCCACGTCGCGACCAGCGTCAGCAGGTTCTTGAAGCTGCCCGTCAAACTGGCTTGTTGGTAGTGCCAGAGGGCGGTTCATTGTTTATGCATAACATTTCTATGGTGATTGATGGCCACACCACTATTGAGCACTCAATCCCGGTAGAAAATATCTATGATGATGTGAAGCAATTGTGGAGCCAGAGCCAGACGTCTTACGTGCCAACTCTTGGCGTGGCATACGGCGGTATCTGGGGCGAGCGCTACTGGTATGACAAAACTAAAGTCTTTGACCATCCGTTATTGACCAAGTTTGTGCCACGCGAAATTCTTGATCCGGTTTCTCGTCGTCGTTATACCGCACCGGATGAGGATTACAACCACTTCAACAACGCCACGGTTACCGCTGAATTGCGTGAGCTAGGTGTTAAAGTTGGTATCGGTGCTCACGGTCAGCGCGAAGGTCTAGCGGCTCATTGGGAACTGTGGATGTTTGAGCAGGGCGGTATGACGCCGCATCAAGCACTCGAAGCAGGTACAATGGACGGTGCTAAGATCCTTGGCATGGCTAATGAAATTGGTTCTATCAAGGAAGGAAAACTGGCTGATCTGGTTATTCTTGACGCCGATCCACTGGAAAACCTGAAGAACAGTGAAAAGGTTAATATGGTCATGTTGAATGGTCGTCTATACGATGCTCAGACCATGAATCAATTAGCCCCCAAAGAAGTTAAGCGTCCTGCTTTCTTCTTCGAATAATCTTCCATAATAGATTATTTCAAACTTGCAATGGCGTAATGCAAATTTGCATTACGCCATTGTTCATTTTTGCATCAATTTAGGGTACAGTAATCTGACATACTGATAAGATATTAAAGGAATACCGTGGTTAACCTCACGAAATCTTTAGCATTTTTGCTATTGCTAGGAAGCGCACTGAGCTTTGCCGCTGCGCCAGTTGATAATGTGCCCTTACAGAGTCAGCTTTATGGTATGAGCAAACTCTCAATTCCAGAACGTAGTCAGGACTCCTTTCTCAATAAGCTCCAATCCATTCTGAGAAATAATCTGGATCCTCACTCCGAGGCCTTAGCCAATATTCTTCTCGCTGATTATTACATCCATGTTAACGAACCTTTACGCGCTCGTGAGCACCTTAATATCGCCAATCCCTTGGTCAATACCGTTGACCTTCCGAGCCTGTATCAAGAGTACAATTATATTCTGATGCTAGTGTTGCGTACCGAAGGAAAACTCATTGATGCTAAACACACTGCTGATGCATTGTATCGCGATGTTAGAGAAGCTTGGCCCGATAATAAACTCAGCGATATTGTACTTGAACGCGCCTATCTCAATTCTTATATGTACCGTTATCAAGATGCATTCGAGTTGATGGAATTGGCTTTATCGCATGCCTACGAAAGCAATGACCCTTTCCAGCTGGTCGAAACCTATAACGTTTTTGCGATTCTTTACGGCGCCCTCAATGATTACCCTTCGGCAATTGATTACCTCAAAAAGTCGATAGAGATTATGGAGTCCAATCCTCAGTACACACAAAATACCTATCTATATGTCAACCTCGCTGATGCCTACCGTGCTTCTGAGCAATTCGATTTAGCCGACCAGTATCTCGACAAATCTTTACAGATTTCCAAAGAGACTGATGATATTTCTCTAAAAGCCTACGCTCATCAGGTAAAGGGCCGACTGCTGATTGACCAAGAAAACTATGAGGCAGCTCTTAGCCAAATTTTGCAATCGCAACAACTGCATAAACAGGTTGGCGAAGAATTATTTAGTTTTGACATCAACACAGAGTTGACCCGAATTTATCTTGAACTGGGTCAGCTTGATAAAGCCAATCAGCACCTGGCATTATCTAAAGAGTACGCGCAACAACTAGGTAGTCAGGATACTCA
>JAPHRL010000023.1 GCA_026195755.1 Kangiella sp.
AATAACCTCAGTGCCTTGCTGCGTGAATCATTATTACTGGCTTCTTTTGGGTACTTCCTCGGTAAGTGGCTATCCAGTTATAAAACTGCAGGCGCAGTGTTAACTGCATTTGTCGTTTTAGTCACCGCATTACAGTTTTTTATCGTCGGCAAACAACCGGACAGTACCTCAATCATCATGGCAATAGTGCTAGCTATACTTTTTCAACGCCTGGCTAGAATTGCACCCTAGAAATCTAATAAAGATAGCAAGTTTATAAAGGAACAGAATAGGCAGAGTCTATTCAAATTTAAAAAAAAACACCTGACTAGTGGGAGCTCAGTCAGGTGCAAAAGGGAAGTGAAGCTATAGGTAAACGTTAAATAATAAATCTTACAACAAAGAATTTACTCAGGTTGATACAAAGTATAAAGTTCGTTCTCTTCTAAAGATACGCGATGAGTTAATACTTTGCCCACGGTTTCAAAATCCTTCTTAAAACTTTCTTTCTGATCGGCAGTAATAATGGGTTTAGAATAGGTTTTACAAAAGCGGATCACCGCTTGCGCAATGTCATTCATCTCACTGCGAAAATCTTTAACCAGATCCATGCTCGAAGAGTCTTCGGATAATTTTTGCTCAAGGTAAACATAAAACTTTACATTTTCTTTAAGCAGGTGCGCCTGAAAGTCTCGTTTAAACTGAGTCACCAGGTCAGCTGTCTTTTGCCGATCATTGGCTTCAAACCCTTCACTCCAGATGCGTCCATAAAGGCCAACCAAATGGTTATGATCGCCTTTTAAATTATCAATCAGATGCGGGTCGTAACTGACACCATAATGATTGCGCTTTTTGGTGAAATCAACTTCTTGGATTGGGTTTGGCTCTCGAGCGTCGACGGATTCCGGCCGATCACTAAAAAAGTTTTTAATAAAACCAAACATGGTGCGACTCCTCAGCTATAGGTAAAAGTAGAAACAAAGCCTTTGTGTTTTTATTGTTCCTAGTAGACACTAATTATTGATATATATCAATAGGTTAGAATGCAGAAATGACCACTCGATCAATGCGCATATGCATCATAAAAAAAAGTATTTTTTATGCAGGATTTATAACATTTTTGTGAAAAACACAGTGAAAAGTGATAACCATTTCAAAAACTCTGCAAATAACCCTTTGCCATATATGGTTATTTTTTGGAGGGTGTGATTATTTAAGAAGGACTGAAAAAACTGTAATAAAAAGAAGCAGTTAATGCATATTTGCATTTTTAAGATGTTAGACAAGTAAAAAAATATTCACAACTATAGCTGAAATAAGGAAGGAAAATATGATTGAACAAAAACTCTCACCATTAAAGCAGGCATTATCCCACCATAAAGCCTATGGATTACTCAACTCGACTGACAATATTGGCACCTTTATGGAGTATCACGTCTATGCAGTTTGGGATTTTATGACTTTATTAAAGGCATTGCAGCGTCGCTTAACTTGCGTTGATATTCCGTGGCGCGAATCGAGTTATCCAACTGAAGTCGTCCGATTTATCAATGAAATTGTGATTGGCGAAGAAAGTGATCTGGATCAGAATGGTCAGCCCATCAGTCACTATTCATTGTACCTAGAAGCGATGCAGGAGGTTGGTGCTGATATTTCAAAAGTGCAACAGTTTGTCGCCAGTTTAGATACCAGCATTATTCCGGAAGGAGCCCGCGAGTTTGTGGAATATAATCTTAAATTAGCCAAAGAAGGAACTGATGAAGAAGTTGCGGCAGCCTTCCTGTATGGCCGTGAAAAATTGATTCCGGAAATGTTCACCGGCATCAAGGACGCACTGCTTAGAGAAAATGCAGATTGTCCGACTTTGATCTATTACCTCGAGCGCCACATTGAACTGGATGGAGATGAGCATGGCCCGTTGGCTGAAAAATGTCTGAAAGCGATTTGCGGTGACGATAAAGACAAATGGCAACGAGCGTTAAGCGTCGGCGAAGAATGCCTGCAAATGCGCGATGCGCTATGGAATCAGGTCGAAAAAGCACTGGTGCAAAAATCAGGCATCAGAGCCGCCTAGCATCTTGTTTAGTTGGTCATAAAGATTAACCCCTCGCTGCCTGCTCGCTTGGTCGAGTAGGTGGCACAATTTATCCGGCAGTCACTATTAGCACTTAAAATCAAGTTTAGTTACAATGCGTTAAATCCATCTAATAAGTGCTGCTATGCAAGATATCGTAATTGCCCCCTCAATCTTATCCGCTGATTTTGCCCGTCTCGGCGAAGAAGTCGACAATGTTCTCAAGGCTGGAGCTGACTGGGTCCATTTTGATGTGATGGACAATCACTATGTGCCAAATTTAACGATTGGCCCTATGATTTGCGAAGCGCTAAGAAATTATGGTGTCAAAGCACCGATTGATGTGCATTTGATGGTTGAGCCGGTGGACAGAATTATTCCTGATTTTGCCAAAGCTGGCGCATCTTATATTACTTTTCACCCGGAAGCCTCTAAGCATGTGGATCGCACCATTGGTTTGATTAAAGAGCAGGGCTGCAAAGCCGGTATTGTATTAAATCCTGCAACCCCACTAAGTATATTGGATTATGTTATCGAAAAGCTGGATATGGTGCTGTTGATGTCGGTTAATCCAGGGTTTGGTGGTCAAAGCTTTATTCCGCATACCTTGCAAAAGTGCCAACAGGTACGTCGCCTAATTGACGAACGAGGTTTGGATATTCGCTTAGAAATCGATGGTGGTGTTAAAACCGATAACATTGAAGAGATAGCAGCCTGCGGAGCCGATACCTTTGTTGCAGGGTCTGCGGTATTTAATGCAGATGATTACGGCAAGGTGATACACACCATGAAAGAGAACGCGGCTAAAGGGCGTCTTGGTTAATTCTCAGTGAATCATAATTTGAAAGATTATCTTTAGCTTGTTAGGTTGAGTCTATGAGAAAAGTTTGGTGGGTCTTAGTAACGTTAGTTGTTGCAGCCTTCATTGGTCACTACCTATCTGATCAAGCAGCAATTGATCAATGCCTCGATTCTGGGGGCAGTTATTTTTATGATCAACATTATTGCTCCAAGACCGAGTCTTACAAGGGATCAACTAGTTATATTGCCAATCACATAGGCTTGATCATCCTACTCGTATTGAGTGTTGTGTTTGCGATTGGTGCCTATTTTATCAAAGCTCCAAAGCCATTAGTTGGTAAGCACAAGCGCTTACTGATGATCGATAATTATGACTCCTTTACCTACAACCTGGTGCAATACTTTGCCGATTTAGGCTTGGATGTTTTAGTCAAAAGAAACGATGAGTTGACGATCAAAGAAGCCAAAGAAATTAATCCTGATTACATCGTTATTTCACCTGGGCCGGCAACACCCAACGAGTCGGGTATTTCTCTGGCTGTCATCGAAGAGTTGGCGCATGATTACCCCATTTTAGGCGTATGTTTGGGCCATCAGGCCATGGCCCAGGTATTTGGCGGAAAGATTGTTCGTGCAAAACAAGTCATGCACGGTAAAACCTCAGAAATTCATCATGCGGATAAAGGCGTCTTTAAAGGCTTGCCAAATCCGTTGGAAGCAACTCGTTACCATTCACTGATCGTTGATAATGAAAGTTTGCCGCAAGAGTTCGAAGTCACAGCTTGGACCGAAGATGAAGAAGGCGAAATTGAATACATCATGGGCATCAAGCACCGAAACTTGAAGCTTGAGGGCGTACAGTTTCACCCAGAGTCCATCATGAGCCAGCACGGCCACCAGATGTTGAAGAATTTTATTCTCGAATATCGACATTAGAATCAAAAAATGAATACACAAGGATGTGTTTATATTCTCGCCTCAAAACCTAAAGGGAATTTATACACCGGAGTCACGAGTAATCTCCTACAAAGAGTCTGGCAGCATAAAAATGATCAGGTTAAATGTTTCACGCAAAAGTATGGAGTGAAACGACTGGTGTATTATGAAGTAACTGAGGATATTGTATCTGCAATTACGCGCGAGAAACAAATCAAGAAATGGAATAGAGCTTGGAAG
>JAPHRL010000251.1 GCA_026195755.1 Kangiella sp.
AAGTGAGGATGTTTTCGGTTATTTTATGAATGCCGTCAGTGCGGCTATCGACCCACACACGAATTATTACACGCCAAGACAGTTTGAAAACTTTGCTATTAATATGAGCTTAAAGCTGCAAGGTATTGGCGCAGTTTTAACTCAAGAAGACATGTTTACAAAAATTGTCTCAATCGTAAACAAAGGTCCTGCTGATAAGTCTGGGCAAGTTCATCCTAACGACAAAATTATCGGTGTGGGGCAGGGTGAGAAAGGCGAGATTGTCGATGTTATTGGTTGGCGCAATGACGATGTTGTCGAACTGATTCGTGGTGAAGCTGGAAGTATTGTAAGACTACAAATTATTCCTTACACCAAAGCAGGAGACGGCATGCCTAAAACTGTCCAGTTGGTTCGTGAAGAAATTAAGCTGGAAGATCAGGCTGCTAAATCTAAGATTCTAGAAGTAGAGCAGTATGATAAAAACTTCAAAATGGGTGTGATTGAACTACCGTCGTTTTATTCTGAAACTGTGGCGTCTAACGGCTCCGGAAATGATATTACCAGCACCACAAAAGATGTGGCCAGATTGGTTAAAGAATTTAATAAGCAAGATATCGATGGACTTGTCATCGACCTTAGAGACAATGGTGGTGGCTCATTAACCGAAGTGGTTAATTTGGTGGGATTGTTTATTGATAAAGGACCAGTGGTACAGGGGCGCGATAGTCGTGGCCGTCTACGTGTTCTAAAAGATACCGATTCTGGCGTGCTTTATCATGGCCCTCTTGCTGTTCTGGTGAACGGTGGTTCGGCAAGTGCCAGTGAGATTTTTGCAGGAGCGATTCAGGACTACGGCAGAGGCATTGTGTTAGGTGAAAATACCTTTGGTAAAGGCACCGTGCAAAGCGTGGCTGACTTGAACCAGTATATACGTAAGCCAGAAACTCAAGTGGGAGCTTTAAAGTTAACCGTGGAAAAGTTCTATCGTATTACCGGTGAGAGTACCCAAAACAAAGGTGTTAAGCCAGATATTGAGTTTCCAACTATTTTTGATGCTAGTGAGTACGGTGAAGGCTCTTATGATAACGCTTTAGTTTGGGATACGATTCAGTCCACTAAGTTTAAGCAAGTAGAAGGAGATGGCATAAAAGAAGTTATTCCCTTTTTACGCTCCAGGCATGAAGAGCGAAAAACCTTGAGTCAAGAGTTTTCGTTCCTTGAGCAGGATATTGATAGAGCTACAGAGCTGCGTGATTCTAAAGTGGTTTCTTTGAATTATGAAAAACGATTAGCTGAGCGCAAACGCAACGATGAATTACGTTTGGAACGGGAAAATCTACGTCGTAAAATTGAGGGGTTAGAGCCACTCAAAGAGCTTGCCAGTGATGAAGATGCTACCGGAGAAGAGAGTACAGAGGATGCTTCAGATATTGTTGATGAGGATCAAAAAGATCTATTCCTTAAGGAAGCCGGCAATATCTTATCCGACCTTATTATGATTCGTGAAAAGCCGGAGATCGCAGTTAATTTTCTAGAAGAGGAAAAAGCTTTAAATAACTAAAGCTACTTTTTTCAGAAAGCCAGCGTAATGCTGGCTTTTTTGTATTAAATATAATAAAAAGGAGCAAGATGATATGAGTTTTAGGATTACTAGATGCAACTAACTCCAGCTTTATTAAGCACTCTCTCAAAGTTTGAAGAAATAATGAGTAAACCTCTTATAAGTTTAAAAGAGGGAAGCAGTATCAACTTATGGCAGTTGTTACTGGCTTTGCTATTTGTTGTTATTGCTTGGTTAGTCAGTCGCTATGTGGCTAAGTTTATTGGCCGTAAAGTGCTCAAGATGATGAATGTTAGTGATGACAATGTTGTAATCGTACAACGGTTAGTATTTTTTGTCATGCTGGGCATTATTGTGGTAACCGTATTGTCATTTTTAAACGTACCCTTGACTGCTTTTGCTTTTATTTCAGGTGCTGTGGCAATTGGTGTGGGCTTTGGAGCCAAAAATGTCATGGATAACTTCATCAGTGGCTGGATATTAATGTCGGAGCGACCTGTAAGAATTAATGATGTGGTTGAAATGGAAGACCAGCTTGGTCGTATCATTCAGGTGGGAAATCGCTCAACCATTATTAGAAGAATTGATGGTGCTCACATGGTCATCCCGAACAGCACTTTGCTGCAGTCGAACTTGATTAACTGGACATTGCTTGATCAAAATATTCGTAGCGTGGTAAAAGTTGGTGTTGCTTATGGTAGTGACATAGAGAAAGTCAAAGAAATTGCGATGGAAATCATGAAGGAACATCCTGAGATTTTAGACGATCCGGAGCCAGAAGTGATTTTCGAAGATTTTGGTGATAGCTCCTTGGTTTTCGACTTATGGTATTGGGCTTCACTTGGCTCAATTCGTGGATTGCGTGCCATAAGAAGTGATGTACGTTTTGAAATTGATAAGCGACTCAAAGAAAACAATATTGTCATTGCCTTTCCACAGAGAGATGTTCACCTGCATTTTGCTGATGATGTTGCCAAACAGCTGGCTAAAAGGCTCGATCTCTCAGAGCAATCAAAGTCCATAGAGAACAGCTCCAAGAATAGCAATAATACATCTGTTACGGAAAACAGCCAAACAAGCTCGAACAAGAGTGAAGGACAGTAGTTATGACAAAGAATGTTCATGCGCCGATTGTCAGCCTGCATTTGAATAAAAGAGGTGGGCTTGTTGAAGAGGCGTCTCTTGATACTGAGCAGTTAGGCCCTTCACTAACCTGGCATCATATTAATTATACTTCACCTATCGCTAAAGATTGGCTAGATCAAGATCAACGAATAAGTGAAGTCGCTCAGGACGTTTTATTGCGTGCCGAAACTCGTCCGCGTTTTTACATGGAAGACAGTACTATTTTGATGTGTCTAAGAGGTGTCAACCTTAACCCAGAGGCTGAACCGGAAGATATGATTTCGATTCGCTTGTGGCTCACGGAAGACAAAATCATTACAAGCTGTAATCGTCATAGTTGGTCGATAACGGATATTCGGAACGCTCTGGAGCAAGGGGCGGGACCTAAAAGCAGTGGTGAGTTTATCTCACTGCTCATAGAGCGTTTAGCTATTCGAGTCGAAGAGTTTTTTGAAGAGCTTGATGTTAGCCTAGATCAACAAGAAGATACTTTGGCAGGGATTGGGTTTGATGAATTCTATGCGCAAATTAGTCACTTACGTCGTCAAAGCGCGACGATTAAACGTTATCTGACTCCGCAAAAAGATGCACTTGAGAAACTGTATAGGAGCCAAAGCCTAATAATAACAAAGCTTGATTTAGACAATATTCGCGACGACCTGGATAAATTTACCCGCTTACTGGAAGATATCGAGCTCACGCGAGAGCGAACCATAGTTTTACAAGAAGAATACCTGGCGAGAATAGCTCACCAACAAAATAGTCGTTTATATGTACTGGCAATTATTTCGGCAATATTTTTGCCCTTAACCTTTCTAACCGGGGTGTTTGGTATGAATGTGGCGGGACTGCCGGGTCTTGAACATGAAAATGCTTTTTTGTATGTTGCAAGCTTCTGTCTTGGTTTAGCCATAGCGCTATTGATTTGGTTTAAATTCAAGAAGTGGTATTAAAAGATTATCGGGTTTATAGTTAGTCATCAGTTGCTAAGGTGAACTAGCGTGATGATGTGGAAATTATGAGATTATTAACTTCCTTGCTAACAACCTCATAATAGGGGAAACCGATTCCATAGCTATTAGTGAAAGCTACTCAATATCTAAGTAACGTAGAATCAAGGATTCAAGATAGTCACAATATTTCACAACATAATCGTTCCCATTGGTATCATTCGCCAACCAAGGATTCATAATGGTATGACGAAGTAGCATGATGCGATCGCTTTCTAATGTTCTATTCTGAACATCTTTTACAAAATATTGTTCTTGTAGCCCCAACATCTCACATAATTCTTTTGCGTGGTTATCACTGATATTCTTACGCATAATCTGCGTGCTGGAACCGATGAATTCACGATCTTTTGGCGAGCTGTCTCGTGATATTTTTAAATGCTGATATATTTGCTTGGTAAAATCATTCAGATAGGTAATCGATTTATTACCCACAGGATTAATGACGATGCAGATTAGGTTAGTATCTGGTGTATAAGGTAAGCAGAGATTGGCTCGTCCTTTAATCTTTTCTTTAAGCTCCAGTAGCTTATCAAAAAAGTATTCTGATGTTTTTAGACTTTGTCTAATCACGCGTCCGAAATTATTGTAGTTTAGTGGTAATACTTGATTCGTGACATAACTGGCGGCTGCAACCGAACCGGGCTTCGATCCCTCTAAGATATACTGGCCGAGCTTTTCAAATTGCCTGGTGGCAGGTGTTTCGACAGGCTTATCCATCTCTTCGAACACATAGGGTGCCTCCTGAGTCAGTAAATCGGTAATATCTTGGTTACGACTGATAAAACCACCAGCACCAAAGGGTAAGTATCCCAATTTATGTGGATCTATGGTGACTGAATCAACGTCTTTAACGCTGGTTATAGAGTTAAAGACTTCTTTAGAAGGGAAGTACTTAAACATCTTTTTGGCTTTACCGTGGCTCATGGTTGAACCATCTTCCTCACGGAACATACTGGCCAGATACCCCCCCCATGCTGCATCTACATGAACATAAAAGTCTAATCCTTTAGCACTGAATTCGTTGCGTAACTCAAGAATTTTATGAATGGGATCAACTGTTCCAAATTCAGTAGTGCCTAAAATTCCAACACAGGCAAGAATGGGAATATTTTTACTCAGTGCATTATCGAGAATTTTCCGTAATGCTTCTATGTCTAAACGCATATTGGAGTGCACAGGTATTTTTATCAATTGGTCTGAACCAAAGCCCATGACGCGCATTCCTTTCTGCCAACTGTAATGTGCAGATCCTGGTACCAATACTAAAGGTTGCTTCAAGCCTAAATGATTCGAATAGAAGTAAGCCGGCCCTACAGTTTCGATGCGATGCTGTTCTACACATTCATTAAACTTATCGCCGAGATTGGGATAGGCCGTAGCAATTGCTTTCTCTGTTTCGTGCTTGAGTCTTAAAACATTATCAATAGATAGGTTGGTTAGTTGCCATAAATTAGCATCCACTAGTTTACCATTGAGAATGATGCTGTTTGGAAGTGTAAGCTCCAATGATTTTACCGCTTCGGCAAGAGCCACAGGGTAATACTTAGCAGCTCTGAAATTCCATAAGCTTTCATAATTGGCAACCGTACCACCGGAAGTTAAATGCCCCCAGGCACAGGGTGATTTCGTTGGATCGGTGTTAAAACCAAACATTTCGGCAAATTGTTTACCGACTTTCAACTCTAGATCCACAGTTACCGTTGCTGCTTCAAATGACACATTGTTTGGGTTGTATAAAGTCGTGACCATTTGTGCTATTAAGCCAGGCATCATCAGATCAGAACACATATGGCCAATATAGCGAGGACTAAAGAAGGGTACTGACTGCTTTAAAGAAGCGGTCAGTTTATGAAGCTCCGTACGCATCTTAGCTATTGCTTGTTGGTACTCAGGTGATTGTGAGGCGAAAGTAGATATCGCCGGCAAGTCTTCTGGGTGAATGTTTCGACGCCAATAAATATGATCGCGCAATAGCTCTGTTAGAACCTTTTCGAAAACATCGTTGTTTTCACCGTAAGGCCCTAAGAAATAAGGGGCTAAAAATTCTAAATTCATAATCTTTTGTCCTAAGATGTTTTAAACAGAGTAGAGGCATTCGGGATAGAGCGTATTGATCATAATCAACAAGAAGTGTTTCAGAAGCTTCCACCCGCTAACGCTAGTCGTCAGTCATCTCTTCAGCTATTAACCGCACTTTAATCAATAAGTCATCAACCGTATCCTGCAACACTGGCTGGTTGTATCGTTTTTTGTAGCCATATTCGGTTAATACCAAATGTTGTTCAGGCGTTACACCATGATTGCCCAGACATGCCTTAGCACATGCAAGATGGCAACCATCAATGGCAATGATCCTTCGTCCTGATTTAGCCTTTTTAACTAACGAAGGGACGTTTCCACCGACACCGGCAATACAGGACATCTCTGCCTTTTCTTCTGTATTAAGGGTGACTGCAAGGTGGTTCGCAGTTTGCGCCAAGTTGGAACAACCTGAGCATGAATAAACAAGAGGTTTTTCGTTTGTTGCCATAAAAACACCAACCAAAATGTCTCTGTTAGCTGGGTGGTCAATGTAACGCTTAGCTGGCGAGTAGCAATTGATCTGGGTCAATTAAGATGTATAAAAAATATAGGTTTAAATTGAGCTAGATCAAGGATAGAAATAGCACATATTGATTAAATCAATCTCGAAAACACAATATATTGAATCTGCGATGGCTGGAATGTCAGTCTGTAGAGAGTAATGGAGATAACAATATGGGTATTGAAATAGAAAAGGCACCGATGCCAATTAAGATTGTAAAGAGAGATTTGACGGAAGCCAAGTTCGAGCGTGCGAAAATTTATGAAGCAGTGTTAAAGGCTGGTAAGGCTTCAGGAGAGTTTGATGCTGATGAGGCGGAAAAACTCACCCGTCAGGTGATTGACGTTTTGAGTTTCAGGTTCACCGATTTAACGGTACCAACGGTAGAGCAGGTGCAAGATATTGTTGAGCATTGTCTAGCGGTAAATCAGTATTTTGCTACTGCAAAGGCCTATATTCTGTACCGCGAAAAACACAAAATTATTCGTGAAAATAAAAAGACATTTTTGGATATCACATCTTCTGTAGAAGAGTATTTGTCTGGTTCGGATTGGCGGGTTAAGGCGAATGCCAATCAGGGCTATTCATTGGGTGGATTAATTCTTAATGTTTCTGGAAAAGTCATAGCCAACTATTGGCTTAACCATATTTATGAACCCGAAATTGGCGAGGCGCATCGTAATGCCGACTTACATATTCATGACCTGGATATGTTGGCAGGTTATTGCGCAGGCTGGTCTTTAAGAACCTTGTTGCATGAAGGTTTAAATGGTGTGCCGGGAAAAATCGATTCTGGTCCGCCAAAACATTTGTCCAGTGCCATTGGTCAAATGGTTAACTTCTTGGGTACTTTACAAAATGAATGGGCCGGGGCGCAGGCATTCAGTTCTTTTGATACTTATTTAGCACCCTATATCCGTAAAGACGCAATGAAATATGAAGACATTAAACAGTGTATTCAGGAATTTATTTATAACCTGAATGTCCCTTCACGTTGGGGCACGCAAACACCATTCACCAACATAACACTGGACTGGGTCTGCCCAGAAGACTTGCGTGAACAGATCCCCATTATTGCTGGCGAAGAGATGCCTTTTTCCTATGGTGATTTGCAAAAAGAAATGGATCTGATCAATCGTGCCTATATTGAGGTCATGATAGAAGGAGATGCCAAAAAACGAGTCTTTACCTTCCCCATTCCAACTTACAACATCACGCCGGACTTTGATTGGGAGTCTGAAAATTCTGATTTGTTGTTTGAGATGACCGCCAAATATGGATTGCCGTATTTCCAGAACTTCGTCAATTCTGAGCTATCACCGAATATGGTGCGTTCTATGTGCTGTCGCTTACAACTCGATTTGCGCGAACTTTTAAAGCGAGGCAATGGTTTGTTTGGATCAGCTGAACAGACAGGTTCATTGGGCGTTGTAACCATTAATTGCGCACGCTTAGGTTATCTCTACAAAGGTGATAAAAAAGCACTGCTGGATCGTATTGATGAGCTGATGCTGTTGGCTAAAGATTCTTTAGAAGTAAAGCGCAAAGTTATCCAGCACTACATAGACAGTGATTTATTCCCTTACACCAAGCGCTACTTAGGCACTCTGCGTAATCACTTCTCGACCATAGGCGTAAATGGTATCAATGAGATGGTGCGCAACTTCACTAACAACGAGCATGATATCACGTCAGAAGATGGCCATTCACTGGCTATCGAATTACTGGATCATGTTCGTGCGCGCATGGTGCAGTACCAGGAAGAAACGGGACATCTTTACAATCTGGAAGCAACTCCGGCAGAAGGCACCACTTATCGCTTTGCCAAAGAAGATAAGAAGCGTTATTCGGATATTATCCAGGCTGGTTACGAAGATGCACCTTACTACACCAACTCATCGCAGTTGCCTGTCGGTCACACCGACGATGCCTTTGAAGCGTTAGAGCTTCAAGATGAGCTACAAAGTAAATATACCGGTGGCACGGTTCTGCATCTTTATATGGGCGAACGTATTTCCAGCGCTGAAGCCTGTAAAAAAATGGTGCGCAAAACATTAACCAATTTCCGTTTGCCCTATATCACCATAACGCCAACCTTTTCGATATGTCCTGTACATGGCTACCTAGAGGGTGAGCATGAGTACTGCCCACGGTGTGATGAAACTTTGGTACAGAAATCGGGTGGTAAAAATAACGAAAAGGTGTGCTGCTGATGTTTGAATTTTATCTACAAGATGCAGAGCTGGTAAATTTGTATCACTCAAAAAAGTACCACTCAAAAAAGCTCGATTTAAATATTTCAACCACAAAGGAGAAAACAATGACTCAACTTAACAATCAAGATCGCCAGAAGTGTGAAGTTTGGACACGAGTAATGGGCTATCATCGTCCAGTGTCAGCCTTCAACAAAGGCAAACAATCTGAACACAAAGAGCGTCAACACTTTAAAGAGCGTGCCTAATGCTCAAAGTGGCTCAACCTATAAGTAGCGTCAAACAGGATGTTACTTTGAGAGTAGGGGGCATTACGCCCCTTACTACCATCGATTATCCCAATCATTTGTCCTGCGTTGTCTATTGTCAAGGCTGCGCCTGGCGGTGTCGTTATTGTCATAATCCTGAGTTGATACCGACCAAAGCCGATCAGTCTTACGACTGGCAAGAGTTGATTGCATTCCTGTATAAAAGACAAGGCTTATTAGAAGCAGTGGTATTCAGTGGTGGCGAACCATTACTACAATCAGCATTAGTTCTGGCAATCGAAACAGTCAAAGCTATGGGGTTCAAAATTGGGCTGCACACTGGCGGCTCTGCTCCGAAGCGTTTCAAAGCGGTTCTTCCTAATGTTGACTGGGTGGGCTTCGATGTTAAAGAACTGCCTGAATTTGGTGATGCGATTATTCGAGTAAATGGCGCAGCTCAGGCAAACTGGGAAAGTTTAGACCTGTTGCTAGATAGCGGCGTTGATTACGAGTGTCGTACTACCGTGCACTGGAACTTAACCAATCCCGATAGAGTCTTACAGCTTGCTAAAACTTTAGCTGAAAAGGGTGTTAAAAAATACAACCTACAGATAGCCCGAAACAAAAACACCCTCGATGAGAGCCTGCGAAGTGACGAGTTTGCCTACTCAATGATTGATAAAGAAACCCGCCAACAGCTGTGTGCCGCAATAGAGCCTCTATTTAAACAGTTTAAATGGGTTGAGTAGTTTCACTTTTCAGTTTTTTTACTAACTGTAACACCAACATATTCTAGTATCTTCAGAAAAGCAAACGGCCTGAGGGTTGTGCCAATTTCCCATTTATATTGAGCTGAGACACGTACAGAATATAGCAATCAAAATCTGTGACCGAAGGGAATCCCTTTAGGGAGATGATTTTGATAAGAATTTTCATCAAAGGTGACCAACGGAGATCCCCTCGCCGGAGATGTGATGTAAATTCTGGTACCCAAGGGGGCAGACCCTGTGTTAAGCATTCCGTAAAAGTAACTTGCTGAGGAGCGAAATATTAGCAAAAGGAATGAGTGAAAAGAGCATGGATTCCCGCTTTCGCGGGAATGACAAGATATAAATCAGAATAGAGAGACACTCACAAGCTCGCCACTCCATCGCTAGACTCTAAGTAATATTGAGATAGTCTCTCACGTTGTAAAACAATAACCTTACCATTACTGAACGAAAACACATTTTCATCTTCAAACTTCTTCAATAAGCGTGAAAAGGTTTCGGGTCTGATTGATAGCTTCCCTGCAATGGATTTCTTTGAAATATTAATTGGGAAGGTACCTCCATCTTCAATATCATGCGGCATCATGTCGTAGACAAATCGCGCAACACGCTGCGAAGCATCAAGCACGGTCAGCATCTCAATTTCATTGATATGGCCGCGCATTTTCAAACAAATGTTACCAAGCATTTTCATAGCCAAATCACTGTTATTATGCAAGAGGTTATAAAAATACTCGCTCGGCACTGCTAAGATTTGTGTGCGTTTGGTGCTGGTTGCATTAATAGGGTAGAACTTTTTCTGTAAGAACATCAAAGCTTCAGCAAAAGTATCGTTACCATTGACGAACTTAATGATCTTTTCCTTGCCTTCTGTTGAAATCAGATGCAGTTTGACTTGCCCGTCAAGGACCAGAAAAAAGTACTTGGCGGGCTGTCCTTGACTAATGACAGGCTTGTTTGGTTTAAAGTAGGTGAGTTTACTGATGGCTAGCAACTTCTGTAGCTGTTCATCACTGAGGCAGTTAAACATCGCATTACGGCGCAGTGTCGGTGTCAAACTGGTTAGTTGCATTGCTTCCATCATAATTTCTCTCTCTATCTACTTTAGCCAAACATCAGGCTAGTCATTAGTAATGTTGTGATTAGAAATTAGCCACTAGCATTAGCCATACTTTGCGAGTATCAACGGAATGGCCATCCGATGAATAATCACCTAGTTTTGCTACAAAGCTAAGGTTGTCGTCAATTTTTGTGGCGTATCGAATGTTGAGCTCAGAACCGTAATCTTGACTTGTCGCATCTGCTTTATACTCGTGATACACGAGGCCGATTGATGAAAAAACAAAACTGGTTCCGATAGTGAAATAAGTGTCTTCGATACCTGCATCAGGTGTAACTAGAAATTGATCAGCCCAACCTTGGAATTTATGTTTAGTGGCAAGCGGAGTCTGGAATGCCTGACCCGCAACATTGGCATCACCACCCAGTACTTCCTGGCCGACAGCGAATGTCCAATTTTGTAGCTTGTATCCAACTTCCAGTAATTGATAGTCGGTGCTTAAGTCGGCGGGGTTGTCTTCATACTCCGACTGCTTGGCGTATTCGGCATTGAAAAAAAGCGGTAACTCAGATGTTCCACCGTATGAGAAGCGAGCACCTAACGTTTTAGTCGAACTTAAAGGCACTTCTTTAAAATCCAGCAAGTAACCATATAAGTTTACATCCAATGAGTCAGACAAAGCCCAGTCATAATTCAAGAAATGACTTCGAGTATCAGTATTGCCATCAAAAATAGTATTGATGTTATTGACGTAGGCATACGTAATGTTGGCATTGTCAAAAGATTGGTTATTGATTAATACGCCGTCATAGGTTTGCTCGTTCTGACGCCAGCCGACGCCACCGACGAAACGTTGTGTGCCAAGATTGATACGTTGACGGCCAGCAATTACTTTGGTGTTATCAAAGCCGCTGTAGGTAAGTGCAGCCTGATTAATTTCGGTCGCTTCCGGATCAGCAACCACCGAATAGCCGGTGTTGCCATTCAATGTGCTGTTGTAATCATCACGATTGGTTACAGCGCTGACATTGTCCACTTCAAACTTGAAGCTGAAATCATTATAGGTTTGTGTATCTAATGTAACGCGGGTCAGCAGGGTAGAGGCCGTTGCATCTTCCAATGCATTATCCTGGTCAACATCTTCCAGACGATAGCGTAGGTGCCACTTAACATCGGTATTTTCCAGTGATTCGGCAAAACTATTGGCTTGTTCTTGAGATTCTTCCGCTTGTGCTACGGCAGAACCTAGCAATAGGGCACTAGCAACAGCGATCGATATTTTTGTCAAATGGGTCATTATCAGCTCCAGTATGCTTTTTTATTTGGCATTTCATACCATACCGCAATAATTCAGTCTGACTTTGATATATGTCAATAAATGCATTTTTAATGCATCTTTAAGTGTGGTTTTTAATATAGCCAAAAAGGCAACAGGTCGGTAGGGGCAGACCTGTGTGTCTGCCCACTTAGCTGTTATGCGAACATCATCCGGCGTACACATAGATCCGCCCTTACCCGGAACGAGTAACAAGTTACTCGTTCCTACAAATTCCTCATCAATAATGACATGGAGTCGATATTCTGAACATTCACACTTTCAGAAAGCTGTAAAACCACTTTATGGCCCGATCCTGGCGCAACATCCATAGATTGACCCTTGGTATTTTCCATGGCGCTAAGCTGGAAATACTGATTGCCCTTGGGCATCATTAATTCGAGCGTGTCGCCAACTTCAAAACGATTTTTAACTTCAACGGTTATAGTGCTTTCTGTTTTGTCACTGATTTCGCCAACAAACAGCTGACGGTCGCGCAATGAGTTTCCAGTTTCGTAATTCTGATATTCATCATGCACATGTCGACGATAAAAACCTTCGGTGTAACCTCGATGAGCAAGCTTTTCCAGTTCGTCCATTAGATTCATATCAAACGGCTTCCCAGCTACCGCATCATCAATCGCCTGGCGATAGACCTGCGCTGTTCGCGCAACGTAATAGTGCGACTTTGTACGTCCTTCGATTTTGAGCGAATCGATACCCATGCGGGTAAATTGATCCACATGCTGCACGGCACGTAAATCTTTAGAGTTCATGATGTAGGTGCCATGCTCATCTTCAAACATTGGCATGTATTCACCGGGGCGCTCTTTTTCCTGTAACAAAAACACAGATTGAGGATCAACGGTTTGTGCCGCAGGTTCTGGTTGGCTTACTGCGATAATATCGCCAGCTTCATTTTCTGTGGCTTCGTGTAAGTCGTACTTCCAGCGACAGGCATTAGTACAAGTTCCTTGATTAGGATCGCGATGATTGAAATATCCTGAAAGCAGACAGCGGCCGGAATAAGCCATACAAAGTGCGCCATGCACAAATACTTCCAATTCCATATCAGGACAGTGCGTTTTTATTTCTTCGATTTCTTTAATCGACAATTCGCGCGATAAAATGACTCGCTTGATGCCTTGCTGATACCAAAACTTGACGGTGGCATAGTTAGTGGCATTAGCCTGAACTGATAAATGCACTTCCTGATCAGCGTAAGCTTCCCGAATCATCATAATCAGACCCGGATCGGACATGATTAATGCATCTGGCTTTAAGGCGATGACTTCCTTAATGTCATTCATGAAGGTTTTGATTTTGCTATTGTGTGGTGCAATATTGCTGGCAATATAAAACTTCTTGCCCTGCGCATGTGCTTCCTCAATACCAATTGCAATATTGTCCAGACCAAAATCATTGTTGCGAACGCGCAAGCTGTAGCGAGGTTGCCCTGCATAAACCGCATCTGCGCCATAGGCAAATGCATAGCGCATGTTTCTTAATGTCCCGGCAGGGGACAGTAGTTCTGGTATTTTCATAATTTGAGAGCTGGCTTAATTAAGTGGTTAACAGTCGTGCTGGTCGTTAAAATTGTTATTCTTTGGGTCTGATGATTTGGCAGGAAAGTTCGCTGCAAAATCACCAAGTTCAATGGCCTGATGAATGTGCTCAATAATATTGCTATCCATGATGTTGTAGATATCTTCAAACTGCTTAATGATGAAATAAGTCGTTTGCAGAATATCAATTCGATAAGGCGTTCTAAGCGCTGTCATCAAGTCAAAGGGTTTGCGCACAGGCTTATCACTTTCCAGGCTATATAC
>JAPHRL010000193.1 GCA_026195755.1 Kangiella sp.
ATCATGATTCTAGGTTACGGTTTAATTGCGGTTCCTACCGGGATCTATAGTGCAGAAATTACTCGCGAAGTTATGAAGAAAAAAGATGTTACCAATAATGCCTGCCCAGCCTGTGCTTACGAAGGGCACGATAAGGATGCAGAGTTTTGCAAAAAATGCGGGGCTAAGCTGTAAAAATAAAGTGTGCAGTCGTACATAAAAAAGGGTAGCTATCAGCTACCCTTTTTTATGTGAGTTATTAAGTTACTTACCTATTAACTCTTTAGTTCCTTGTAGATATTCTTTGCCTTTTTCCTGCACAGTCTCTGGGTCATTGGTTTCAGAGGCGATATGTACTTTCTCCAGGTTTTCCTGAGTTTTGTTCAAATGTTCTTCGATAAATTGTAGAGCGTTTTCCAGGCTGTACGACATCTGATGAATTTCAGCCATTGTGTATGGGGTTAACTCATATTGGATGCGACCTTCAAGCTGTGCATTATACTTTTCTATAATGGTAAAGGCTTCGGCGAGAGTTTCTGGTTTTTCACCTTTGAAGTGTTTGACATCGGTTGCTTGGGCTGATGCTAAAGTGAAGCCAGTTACAGCCAACGCGATAAACAATTTCTTAACTATCATAAAAAAACCTTCTAATGAGAATGATTGTTGTTTGCATTCTACTACCGGGATGCTGGTGTGCCAAGTGATCCAAATCAATACTTCAATAGATAATATTAATGGTTTAATGTAATTCCCAGCTAAACGTAATAGACGCTTTTAGTCATGACTTTGGACATCAGGCCCATGGCGCCTTTTATCGGTTTAGGTAGCTCTGCACCGCCATGCTCAAGTGCAGTAGTGGCGTGTTTGAGTTCTTCTTCACGCATCTGTTGCAATATGACACGACTCTTGCTGTCCTGAATCGGTAGCTTTTGCAAGTGATCATCGAGATGACGACAGACCTGATGCTCAGTTTCAGCGACAAATCCCAAGCTCCATTTGTCACCAGCTATACCGGCAAGTGCGCCTATAGTGAAAGAACTTGCATACCAGAAGGGGTTGAGAATGCTTTCGCGGCTCCCAAGCTCATGAATGCGCTCGCTGCACCAGGCCAGATGGTCGATCTCTTCCTGCGCAGCCTGTTCCATCTTGTCGCGAATATTGGGTAGTTTGGCGGTTAGTGCCTGTCCTTGATATAGCGCCTGGGCGCAGACTTCGCCCGTATGGTTAATACGCATCAGGCTCGCGGCGTGGTTCTTATCTTGATCAGACATTTTAGATTCATCAATGTCGTGCGCCGGGTTAGGTCGAGGCTTTGCATCATAAATGCCTCGGGTGGTTTTCAGCGCTGAGTCCGCTACCAGACAAAGTCGATCAAAAAAGCTGTATTGACGCATAGATCTGCTACACTTATTCGCTCAAAGAAAAGCTATTGTAGCGATAAATCATAAGAAAGTTAATCTCGGGCGTCAGTCATAAAAGCATGAAATAGAGGCAATTTATTAACCATGGGCGATACATTAGAAAAAAACGATCTGGCAATACTCATAGAATCCAAAAATCCCATTATAGTTATTGAGTCGCATGAAGAATCTCGGGTCACAGAACTACTGACAAAAGTAGCGATTAAACTTAAGAAGCCACTCTTTGGTTGGCATTTGACCGAAGGCCTACGCCGAGTTGAGATGACCAGTTCGCACTTTGCGCCATTAGAGGATACACAAAAACCGGATGATTGTTTAAAGCATATTAAACGCATGGAGCGTCCTGGCATTTATGTACTCTATGACTTCCACCCCTTTCTTGATGAGCAGCATCCGGAGCAGGTTCGATTGGTCAAAGATATTGCGCTACAGTTTCAAAAGTATCACCAAACTTTGGTGCTGGTCAGCCACAAGCTGAAGCTGCCAGAAGAAATACGACGATTTTCTGCCAGATTTGATTTACGGCTTCCCAGTCATCAGGAGTTAGAGAAGTTAATTCATGCCGAAGCAACCCGATGGGCGCTTAATAATCAAGGTCAAAAAGTAAGAACAGATAAACCCACTATGCAGCGTCTGGTTAAGAATCTGACAGGTCTAACATTAAGTGACGCTCAGCAAATTATTCGTAATCTAATTTACGATGACGGCGCCATTACCGACTGCGAAATGGATAAAGTGAATAAGGCTCGTTATGAGCTTTTGGATTTAGAAGGAGCCGTACATTATGAATATGAAACGGCACATTTTGCCGACGTTGGAGGTATGTCTAACCTCAAACAATGGCTTGAGATGCGGCGGAAAATATTCACCAGTGATCAGGATCTTGGTTTGGATAAACCAAAAGGGATCATGTTAGTGGGTGTGCAGGGTGGCGGTAAATCACTGGCTGCCAAAGCCGTTGCAGGAATGTGGGGCGTGCCATTATTGCGCCTGGATTTTGGTGCTTTATACAGCAAGTGGCATGGTGAAAGTGAAAAGAATTTACGGGAGTCGCTAAAGCTTGCCGAAATGATGGCGCCTTGTGTCTTATGGCTGGATGAAGTTGAAAAAGGTATATCGACTGGCGATAACGATGGCGGAACTTCCAAAAGAGTACTCGGTACTATGCTGACTTTTATGCAGGAGAATAAACTGCCAATTTTTATTGTCGCAACTGCTAATGATATTTCAGCACTACCACCCGAGTTGGTTCGTAAAGGTCGCCTGGATGAAATCTTTTTTGTCGACTTACCAGATTTTGATTCTCGCCAAGAGATATTCAGAATACATTTAAGTAAACGCAAACAAGGTTCTGAGCTGTTTGATTTAGCAAAACTAGCTGAGGCCACTGAAGGCTTTAGCGGAGCTGAGATCGAACAGGCGGTGATTGCGGGTTTATACGCTGCGCATTATGGTGATAAGCCCTTATGTAATGAGACATTGCTAGGTGAGGTTGCAGCTACCAGCCCACTCTCTAAAGTGATGGCAGAGAAAATGGTAGCGCTTAGGCAATGGGCCGAAGGTCGTGCTGTCGTTGCCAACTGACTGAAAGAATAAAGGAGCTTTAATGAAACTGATCTATTCCACCGCATCGCCCTATGCTCGAACTGCGCGAATTTTTGTGCATGAGCTTGGATTAAACGATCAAGTAGAAGAAGTCTTTCAGCATCCTTTTGATGATCCCGCGGAGCTGATTGAAGCCAATCCACTGTGCAAGGTGCCTTGCCTAATTGATGACAACGGTAATGCATTATTTGATAGTCAGGTGATCTGTGAATATCTGGATGCACAGGTAGGTAACCGTTTGTTTAAAGAGATTAACAACGATTGGCATCTAAAAACTCTATATTCTCTGACGCGTGGTTTATTGGATTCGGCCGTCGCTTGGCAGCAGGATAAAATGCGCGCGGAATTGCAGTCTGATTTCTGGCAAGAACGATTTACCAAGAGTATTGATCGTGGCTTAGACTACCTTGAGAAGCGACTGAATGAGTTACCAAAGGAGTTTTCCGCCATCCACATTAATCTAATTGCTGTGTTGGACTATTTGGACTTCAGGCATGCTGAGTACCAATGGCAGACAAAGTTTACTAAGCTCAAGAGTTGGTGGCAGGTATATAAAGAAAAGCCCTCGATTGTAGCAACACAACCGAAGGCTTAGGGAACGATTAAAGGAACTGAGCAATCAGTTACTTTTTACGCCAGGCACCATTGATATTGATGTAGTGACCGGGTTGCGTCTTGTCTAGATTACGTTTTGCCGCAATGGCTTCGACTTCAGCTAGCGTAATGTTAGCTTTGCGCGCTTCCTGTGCGTAGATAGAACGTCTTTTATCGTTAATATCTTGCACGAAAGAGCGAATCTGAGAGCTTGGATTAGACGCTACAATTCCGACATAGCCGGTAGACATCTCGCCAACGATTCCTTGATCCTTAAGTGTGCCGATATCCAGTGCAAATGCATGCGCTGATATTAGTAAACTAACCATTAATGCCATTATTGAATAATTAAGCTTCTTCATAAGTGATTCTCCTAAAATAACCCTGAGTCTTCGCTCAAGGCCTTATCCAATTCACGTTCTACCTTAACCACAATTTCATGCTTAATGGTGAAGTCACCGATGATGTGGATAGGCTTGTCGGGAGCTTCCAATTTTACTGTGCAAGCCGTTGCCATCAAAGATAGGCTGGCGACTGCAAGTAAGGAGGCTAATCCGTTTAATTTCATACTGATTCCTTATACAGATTATTAACTGAGGATAATTACTATTTTACGAGCTTAACATGAATTATCACTGAATTTTGAGTAAATCCTTCTGTTTTAAATCATCCAGCACGGGCGTTGCCATATCTCCGGTGACCAGCATGGAGTAAAGCAGGTTCGGAAGGTTGCCACGCAAGGTCAGATCAAGCTTGATTGGGAAGCCATTATAAACATCAGGGTTAGAGCCAAGTGTGTACAGGGTAATGATGTAGTCGCCTTCGCTACTATAATCAATAGTGCCGCTGAGTTCTTTATAATGAAAGTTTTCGAGCGCCTGGAAGGCAATGTTGGCTTCTTTGCCACCATCAGATTTGAGCTTTAGGATACCAGGCTTTTTACTGATAAAGGTACCATTGGTGATCTGTCGTGAGTCTGGCTTGATGATTAATGGCAGTATAAGGTCAAGTTTGCTGGAGACCGAAAGCTTCTCACTTTCCAAGGCAGTAAGAAGGCTTTGCAAATTGATATTCGACAAAAGGAGCGTGAATGGCTTGATCGAGGTTTTATGCATATCAAAGCGTGGGATGCTGATGGTGCCGCCCAGTAGTTGACCGCTGATATCATGGAATTGATAGTCGGTAGCAGTATGTTCGAGCTTAAAACTCAGATCAGTGATAGCGATACCGGCGGCTAACTCAATACTTTCAACTTTGGCATTGACCGAACCCTGCAAAGAGGATTGTTTACTCAGGTTATCGGTAACGGTGGCATTGTTGAGTGCTAACTTATCAAACCGCAAGCTTAAATCGTTAATACCAATATTGCCTTCAAATAGTAATTTTAATGGGTCACCACTGAGTTTATTAATATTGAGATCGCCACCAGTGATTTGTAATGCTGGGTAAGCATTTAAAAATGGCGTCCAGCTTTTTAATGTCAGCATCGGCAAACTTGAACGATCAACCTGAAGGTTGTGTGTGCTTAACTTTAGGTTATAAACATAACGAACGGGAATCGTATTCTGTGAATGCTGCAAGGATCCTTTGGCAGTGAAAGTCTGCTTGAGTAGCTTCCAGTCAAATTTGCCACTGACGTAATCTACTGCGATATTATTATTGAGATAGCTGGCCTGAACAAAGCTAAGTTCGCCATTTATGGCTGCATTCAACGGGTCTGGTTTTAGTGAACCTTTGATATCGTAAAGTGTTAGGGGTTGCTTGGTCAGTGAAAGTTGTTTTGCCGAATAATGAGCTTTTAAATCGTCGTTAATAAGATCGATTTGTGCCGTCAGCTGATTGGCATTAAACGTTTCATCAGTTAGGGCAAGCTTGAGATTAACGGGGTTTACCAGTTTTAAGTTAAGCTTATTATTGGTGGTAACTGGCGAAGGAGTCTTATTTTTTTCGGCGAGTGTGGCGATCAGATTCTGTGTCCAATCAACAGCACCTTGCCATTGGTGGTTGGGTAAATCAATACTATAGGCATTGCCTTTCAAAGTGCTATTAGCAAGGTCGAGATGCAACTGCTGGCTTTTAAGCTGAAGCTTGCCATCAAGCAAGCTGGCTGAAGCATTGATATGAGCCTTGAGAGAGCTTGCATTAAAGTTAAGGCTTTTATCGTTAGTGCGATAGCTTGCTTTTGGTAAATTAAGGTCAGCAGTAATTTGCGCCGATACTCGTTGCTCTGATGCGGTGAGGGTTTTTGACAGGCCCAGAGAGGCGTTATCAATTGAAGCTGTCGTTTGCAGGTTATGATTGTTGGCAGTTAGCTCTAACTTGCCATTGGCTTTCAAAGTTTGTGTTTCAAGATTTAAATCGAGTTGGGTATCGTCGCGGGCTATCAATTCAAGCAGAACCTTTTTATCAAGCTGTTGTGTTTCCAGGGTTAAGCCGAACTCTTTTGCATAGCTTGCTACTTCTTGTTCAAACCATGCGGAATTAAATCGCAGCGGTATCACTAATCTACTATTTTCTTGCAGTGTGGCTTTAAACTGTTTGTCGGCATGTTGTTGGAGGGTGGTGGCCAGATCAAAACTGATAGTGTCGAGCTCAGCAGAATAAATTTGGATGAATGGAATCTGTTCGATCTCGCCAGATAAGTCCAGCTGCCAGTCGGATTGAGACAGTGGAGATGCATTCAATGTCAGATGATTATTGCTTTGTTGCAAATCTAGAGTGAGCGTCTTAAGGGATTGGTTGCTGTGCTGAATGTTGGCTGCCAGAGCGAAATTGAGACTCATCCAGTCAATCTGGCTATTCAATCGTAATGTACTGTCGTCAGCTTTAAATTGAACATCAGAAAGCTGAAAGTTCTGTCCTGCAAAGCCTTGCAGTTCAACTTTATCAATCGATAACTGATTGATCGGTAGCTGTGGAAGTGTGATTGTTTGAGGGAGCTGAAAACGGGTATCGGTGGATTTTTCCTTTGCTGAGGATAGTTTGATAATAGCTTTTTCAGCAGAAACACCCAGCAATTTTTGCTGCCATAAAGAATAGCGAAGCTCGCTATTGGTGAGTTCAATGGCAACTGTATTTGGTCCGTCAATATGCAGAGTCAGTTGCTTGACTTTGGTGCGAGTAAGACCGGGGCGCTCCAAGTCGAGTGATTCTAGCTGTATCGATGCAGGTAAAAATTTAGCCAGTTGACCGGGCACCCAATAGGGGGATGTCCAGTAGGCGATCACAAACAATAACGCCAGAACGGCGCTGATCCATGCAGTCCATTTAAGAATCTTTTTAATCAAGTGAAAACCAGTCCGCTTCTATTGTTTTAAAGCATAAAAAAAGCCTTACAGGTTAGTGTAAGGCTTTTTGATGAATGGTCAATGAACTGGTTTTATTTTGCCTGTTCACGAGCAATTGCCCTATGACCGATATCGGTACGGTAATAAACCTTATCCCAGGAGATTTGTTTTACTCCCTCATAGGCTTTTGCCTGAGCTTCAGTCACAGAATCACCCAAGGCAACTACACATAGAACACGACCGCCATTTGTCACAATCTGCCCATCTTTTTCGGCAGTTCCAGCGTGAAAAACCTTAGCGCCGGAAACAGAGTCAAGACCATGAATGACATCGCCTTTGTGGTAGCTTTCTGGGTAACCACCAGCGGCCAGTACTACGCCCACTGCTGCGCGTGAATCCCACTCGGCAGTAGTAGTATCCAACTTGCCATCAAGGGCAGCTAAACAGAGTTCGGCTAAGTCTGACTGCAGGCGACTCATGATTGGCTGGGTTTCAGGGTCACCAAAGCGGCAGTTATACTCCAGAACTTTTGGTACACCATTGGCATCAATCATGACGCCAGCATACAAAAAGCCAGTGTAAGGATGACCTTCGGCAGCCATACCTTCAACGGTAGGGATTATCACTTGCTGCATGATGCGATCATGCATTTCAGGTGTGACCACCGGAGCAGGGGAGTAAGCCCCCATGCCGCCCGTATTCGGTCCTGTGTCGCCATTGTCGCGAGCTTTGTGATCCTGTGAGGTTGCCAATGGCAGAATGTTCTTGCCATCAACCATCACGATGAAGCTGGCTTCTTCGCCTTGCAGGAATTCTTCAACCACTACGCGATGACCGGCATCACCAAACTTATTGCCCGCCAACATATCGTCAATTGCTTCATCAGCCTGTTCGATGGTTTGCGCAATAATAACGCCTTTACCAGCCGCCAGACCGTCGGCCTTTATCACGATAGGCGTACCCATGTCGCGAACATAAGCTTTGGCTGGTTCGATGTCGGTAAAGTTCTGATAAGCAGCGGTTGGAATATTGTGGCGCGCTAAAAAGTCTTTGGTGAAGGCTTTTGAGCCTTCCAGCTGCGCGGCACCCTTAGTAGGGCCAAAACATTTAAGACCAGCTTCAGTAAAGGCATCCACTACACCAATGACCAGCGGTGCTTCCGGGCCAACAATAGTCAGCTCGACCTTGTTGTCTTTTGCAAAAGCGATTAAGCCATCAATATCTTCAGCGCCAACTGCAACCGTCTGCACCTTATCTTCCAGCGCAATACCGGCATTACCAGGTGCCACAAATACAGTGTCGACATTAGCGGATTGGGCGACTTTCCATGCCAAAGCATGTTCGCGTCCACCGCTACCAATAATCAATACGTTCATATCAATTCCTATAGCAAACACTTATTAATGACGGAAGTGACGCATGCCGGTAAAGACCATGGCCATGCCATGCTCATTGGCTGCCTCAATGATTTCATCATCGCGAATTGAGCCGCCAGGCTGAATCACGGCAGTAATACCTGCATCAGCGGCTGCATCAATACCATCACGGAATGGGAAGAAAGCATCAGATGCCATCACAGAGCCCTTAACTTCAAGGTTCTCGTCGGCAGCTTTAATGCCAGCAATTTTGGCACTATAGACACGGCTCATCTGGCCGGCGCCAACACCAATAGTTTGCCCTTTGCGTGCATAAACAATGGCATTAGACTTAACGTATTTGGCCACTTTCCAGCAGAACATCAAGTCACGCATTTCTTCTTTGCTGGGCTCGCGCTTGCTGACGATGCGTAAATCGTCTTCGAAGACCATCCCCAGGTCGCGATCTTGTACTAACAGGCCGCCATTGACGCGTTTGAAATCGTGCGCAGCAAGAGGTGCTGACCATTCGCCACATTCAAGTAAGCGAACATTTTGCTTGCTGGCAACTGCTGCTTTAGCTTCGTCAGATACTTTGGGAGCGATAATGACTTCGACAAATTGGCGCTCAACGATCGCTTTAGCTGTTTCGCCATCCAATTCTCGGTTAAAGGCAATGATGCCACCGAAAGCTGAGGTTGGGTCTGTCTGGAACGCAAGGTCATAAGCCTGGCCAATGTTGTCGGCAATCGCCACACCACATGGGTTGGCATGCTTAACGATAACGCAGGCCGGTTCTTCAAAGCTCTTGACGCATTCAAGCGCAGCATCGGTATCAGCAACATTATTAAAGGACAGTTCTTTACCCTGTAATTGCTTAGCCGTAGCAACGCTGGCTTCCTGCGGATTATGCTCAACGTAGAAAGCAGCGGTTTGATGAGGGTTCTCACCATAGCGCATATCTTGGGCTTTCTTGTATTGCACAGAATACGTCGGCGGGAATTCGCTGTTGTCGTCAGCCGCTTGCACACCAAGGTAGTTGGAGATAGCTGCGTCATAACGCGCGGTGTGCGCATAAGCTTTAGCCGCTAAACTGAAGCGGGTTGGCAGATCAACACCACCATTGTCGGTAATTTGACGTGCCACCTCGTTGAAGTCATCGTTTTCAACAACGATAGTGACATCTTGATGGTTTTTCGCGGCAGAACGAACCATGGTTGGTCCGCCAATGTCAATATTCTCAATCGCATCTGAAAGGGTCGCATCCGCACGAGCAATAGTGCTCTCGAAAGGGTAGAGGTTTACTACGACCAGATCGATGCCAATGATGTCGTGTTCTTGCATGACATCATCGTCCATACCACGACGACCAAGAATTGCGCCATGAACTTTAGGGTGCAAGGTTTTAACGCGGCCATCCATCATTTCTGGAAAGCCAGTGTAATCCGCAACGTCGGTGACTGTGATGCCGTTGTCGCGCATCAATTTTGCAGTACCGCCAGTGGATAAAATTTCGATGCCTTTATCGGCAAGGGCTTGGGCAAATTCAACTACACCAGTTTTGTCAGAGACGCTGATCAATGCGCGCTTGACTGGGCGATAGTTAGACATGGTAGCTCCTATAAAAAATTTAGGGTTCTGATACGAACCCTAATTTGTGGTGACTGTTTGTGTTACAGAAGATTGTAGCGTTTAAGCTTCTTACGCAAGGTTCCGCGATTCAGGCCTAAAACCTGGGCGGCTTTAGTCTGATTGTTGCGCGTATAGTCCATAATGGCGCGTAACAATGGTTCTTCTACTTGCGTTAGAACCAAGTCATACACTTCGCTTAAAGGCTGACCATGCATCTGCTTTAAATAGTTCTGCATTGACATGGCAACGTGCTCACGCAAAGTTGGGTTGGATGCAAACGAGTTACCGTCTACTGGGTTGTCTTGGTTGTTACTTTCTCGAGTTAGATTTGTATCAAAGATAGTCATGCTGCTATAGCCTGTTGCTTTTGTTCAAAATAACGGTCTAAAACGCCCAACTGTTCAGCACCATCGTCGATGGCATTGAAGGTTCGACGAAACTCATTGGCATCTGCCTGTTCTTGCAAATACCAGGAAACATGTTTGCGTGCGATGCGAGGTCCCATCACTGCGCCGTAAAATTCGTGCAAAGCGGTGATATGGCCGAGCAACACCTGGCGCACTTCCTGCCAGCCGGGTGCCGCAAGCTTCTCACCAGTCTGCAGATAGTGCCAGACTTCGCGGAAGATCCACGGATTACCCTGTGCGCCGCGACCAATCATCAACCCATCAACACCGGTGTAATCCAATACAAACTTGGCTTTTTCGGGGCTGGTGATATCGCCATTGGCAACTACCGGAATGGATACTGACTGCTTAATCGCCGCAATCGTATCGTACTCAGCGTTACCCAGATACTTGTCAGCGCGGGTGCGGCCATGAACCGCCAACGCCTGAATGCCTGCCTGTTCCGCAATCTGGGCAATCTGCACACCGTTACGGTTGTCATGATTCCAGCCTGTGCGGATCTTAAGGGTGACCGGAACCTCAACCGCAGCCACAACGGCGTTCAGAATGTCTTCCACCAGCTGAGGATCTTGTAAAAGCGCTGAACCAGCGGCCTTTTTACAGACCTTCTTTGCGGGACATCCCATATTAATATCAATAATTTCAGCACCATTTTGCACATTGTATTGCGCAGCCTGAGCTAACATGTCTGGCTCAGCACCGGCAATCTGCACAGAGCGGATGCCTGGCTCTCCCTGATGATTACTACGCTGGATACTTTTTCGTGTATTACGTAGTTGTGGGTTGGCGGCGATCATTTCAGAAACGGTCAGGCCAGCCCCAAGCTCTTTGCATAGTTGACGGAAGGGACGATCAGTCACACCCGCCATCGGCGCCAGGATCAACGGATTGTCTAGTTGATAAGGACCAATTCGCATAAGCGCCATCAGGGTTGAATTTAAGGTCGCCGATCATACACGCTTTAAATGGTTTTTTGAACGGAATTTGTATAAAAAAGCATCAATTTTTTGCTTGACAATAAAGAGTTCAAAGGCTTATGGGAAAGGGGCTTGTTAAATATCAATTTAACGGTTAAAAGTTTCTAACTCACAATATTATGGATTTAAAGTAAGCATCAATCAGACTCGCATGTTACAGGCGAACACAAATACCCCATTTATATTGAGCTAAGCTACGTACAAAATATAGCAATCAAAATCTGTGACCCAAGGGAATCCCTTTAGGGAGATGATTTTGATAAGAATTTTCAGCAAAGGTGACCAACGGAAATCCCCTTGCGGGAGATGTGGTGTAATTCTGGTACCCAAGGGGGCAGACCCTGCGTTAAGCATTTTGGGAGTAGCGCAGGAAGTCACGCGAAGCGTGGCCTCAATATACGGGTGGTCTTCTTTTATGAACTACATCCATGTAGTTCACCCTGTGGGCTAGCTTCGCTATTCAAAATCGTTCCCGACGATTTTGTGGTTACTTAGAGCAAGACAAATTTGTCAGGAGCAAATTTGAACAGCGGAGTAATGCGACGCTGGCTTTAGCGGAATACAGGGATGTATTCCATAAAAGTAACTCGCCGAGGGGCGAAAATTGGGATGAAGGAAGAATATCTATAAGAAATGGATTCACCCAATGGCATTCCCTTTGGTCACTCGCCTACGCGGGCGACTGCAGGAGTGCCCATGGTGAATGACTGGAGTTAGATTGTAATTTTGTTGGCAGACGAACAAAGGAAAATAAATTTAAGCAGAAAAACTACAACCTACTGAACCAACTGCACCTGATAACCACTGTAATGCTCTAGGCTACTATTGAAACTAAAGCCAATTTGTACGGATTGACCGGACTGGATCAGGGCATTGTGGTTCACTTCGGGCAAATATTGCTCGGGCGAGTAAACTGGGCTTTTATATTGGTTACCTTTAATATCGCTCAAAATAACCTGTATTTTTGGGAAAGGCTGGGCAAAGTCCGCCAAGTTCTTCAAAACCATGCTGACTTCTTTTTGCCCGCCAGGACTTTCAGACACATCAATAGAGCTAACACGATACAGCTTTAAGTCCTGCAATGGTGGCACTACGCACTGAAATACTTTACAGGAAGTCTGCAGTACGGGGCGCCAGCTTGTATCTTGTGATAAGACCATTTTGTTTGGCCAGATAAATAGAAACCATATTCCCAGGAATATTAAGATCAGCCCCGCCAAGGAATAGATGAACCACTTGATAAAGTGTGGCGCAGAACTGTGAGTAGCTTCAATCGCCAGCTCGTAATGCTCGCTTTTATCTTCGTCAGTCAATTCTGGGATAGCGCTATCCATGATCTTGTCTTCAGCTTGTTCAACTGTCTCTTCCATTTGCGCTTTTTGCGTTTCTTTATCTAAAGACACCAAAGAGTCGGTGGCTAAAAATAATGAATGACAGTTACCACAACGGACATGCCCGGACGCCACTTCAAGGTGCTCACGACGCAATTTGAACACTGATTTACAGTGTGGACAGTTGGTTAAAAAGGTTTCGCTCATAGCTCTGAAATGACTACCCCATAGAACAACTTAATAGTGAAAAGGCCAAAACATATAAGGGTTAAGATTTTTTAGTTCCTGATAAACGCGCCCAGTCTTCCTGAACTTTGGCATCATCCATCTCGAACCATTGACTGTAAAGGCTGTTTAATTCACCAGCCTGAGTTTCAAGCAGGCCTGATAATACCAGATTACCGCTTACTTGCACCGAATTTGCAATGGATTCTGCCAACTGGCGCAAAGGTTCGGCCAGAATATTGGCGACCAGAATATCCGCCTGCGGTAGTTTGACTTGCTCAGGCAAGCCTAACACCAGTCGCTTGCTGTCGATACCATTACGCTGTAGGTTTTGCTTGGTTGCTTCAATCGCCTGCGGATCAATATCGACCGCATAGACCTTTTCGGCACCAAGCAGTAAAGCAGCGATGGCTAAAATTCCAGAACCGCAACCGTAATCAATCACGGTTTTGCCAGTCAGGTCGGCACTATCTAGCCATTGTAGACATAATGCGGTGGTGGCATGGGTGCCAGTACCGAAGGCCAGGCCCGGATCAAGTTTGATATTAACCGCATCAGGCTCAGGCGCTTCACACCAACTGGGGATAATCCAGACTCGCTCGCCGAACTGCATCGGCTTGAAGTTTTCCATCCATGATCGCTCCCAGTCCTGATCGCGAATGATTTCCCACTCGTACTGCTGGCCAATGTATTGGGCAAAATCATGCGACTGAATGGCGCTATCAATGCTCTTTGTGTCGACATCTGCCTCGAACAGCGCCAATACTTTAAGATGATCCCATAATGGTGTTTCGCCGGGTTTAGGCTCGAGAATCGGCTTATCTTCAGCATCCAGAAAGGTCACCGCCAGCGCGCCCAGCTCCATCAGGTAATCGCTAAGTGAGTCTGCATCAGGGTTTTTGTAATTAAATTTAAGTTGAATCCAGGCCATGAGAAAAGCAAATCAATAATTTGTCGCTATTATAGAGGGAAAGAGTCGGATCTACTAATCGGCTCATTGTATTAGAAGGACGAACTTGTTATAACTTAAATAAGACTGACAGAGAAGTTAGTCGCCTTCATCAAGATTGAAGGCTGCAAACGGAACAAGGAGTCATTATGCCGCTTAAGGACAGCGTAAAGTATGCATTGATCGAGCAGATAGAAAGGCTCGAAGGTCGTGTCAATCATTTCTATTTAGATTCTGTTGGCAAAGTAACCATTGGCATCGGTCATCAGGTTGCTTCAGAAGCCGCCGCCGCAGAACTTCCCCTGTATATACCTCGAATGTTTGGCTGGTGGTTGCGTAAGGCTACCGCTGAAGAGAAGCAAGCTGAATACCAGTTTGTGCAATTAAATGGGCCCGACACTCTGTACCGCTACAAAGCCAGCTACTACAAGCAATTTACTCGACTGATCTTGCTTGATGACGATATCGAGAAGTTACTGTTAAATCATATCAATATTTTTTATGACGAATTATGCCAGCTATATAATCGAAAGAATGGTTTTTATAGAGACTTTGATGAATTCCCTGATGAAGTGCAGATGGCCTTGTTCGATATGATCTTTAATTTAGGCATGACCAACTTGCGTTCAGCTTGGCCGAAATTTAATGGTGCTATTAAAATTGAAGACTGGAAAACCGCCGCTGCAGAGTCGCGTCGAAGTCAAGTTTCGCCAGCGCGTAACCGTTATGTAAGGGATTTATTATTGATGGCCTATCAGAAAGAGGCAGGGTTTGAGGCTGATAGATCCAAGGTTTCTTAAGCAGAATGAAGAAAGCCGCTCGACTGATTTTAATTAGGCAGTGAGCGGCTTGATGTCGTGTTAAGTGAACTAAAGAAGGTTACTCTTTCTCAGCAAACATATGTTGTTCCAGATAGTGAATATTAGTACCACCTTTTTGGAAGTTAGCATCGGCAAGAATTCGTTTCTGTAATGGAATATTGGTTTTAATCCCATCGATCACGATTTCTTCCAACGCCATCTGCATACGCGCAATAGCAACTTCACGAGTTTCGCCATGTGTGATCAATTTACCGATCATCGAATCGTAGTAGGGCGGAACCTTATAGGTTGCATAAATGTGCGAATCAATCCGAATGCCAGGCCCTCCTGGTGCATGGTAACGCTGAATAACGCCTGGAGAGGGAATGAAAGTATCCGGATCTTCCGCGTTAATACGACATTCAATCGAGTGACCATTCAACTTAATATCTTCCTGCTTGAACGATAATGGCTGGTTGCTAGCGATACGCAATTGTTCTTTGATAATATCAACGCCGGTGATCAGCTCAGTAACTGGGTGTTCAACCTGAACACGGGTGTTCATTTCGATAAAGAAGAACTCACCTTTTTCGTACAAGAACTCAAAAGTACCCGCACCGCGGTAACCAATTTCTTTACACGCCTGCACACAGCGCTCGCCGATATGACGTCTCATTTGCTCAGAAATACCTGGGGCAGGAGCTTCTTCAACTACTTTCTGATGACGACGCTGCATCGAGCAGTCGCGTTCGCCTAGATAAATCGCGTTGCCGTGGCTATCTGCTAAAACCTGAATTTCAATATGACGTGGGTTTTCGAGGAATTTCTCCATGTAAACCATGTCATTATTAAATGCAGAACCCGCCTCGGCTTTAGTCAACTCAATCGCTTTTACTAACTCGTTTTCCTGGCGCACAACACGCATACCGCGACCACCACCACCACCGGCAGCTTTGATAATCACCGGGTAGCCTATACGTTTAGCCATGGCAATATTTTCTTTCTCGTTATTGCCTAATGGGCCGTCTGAGCCAGGCACGCAAGGCACGCCCGCTTTTTTCATGGAAGCAATTGCAGAGACCTTATCGCCCATTAGACGGATGGTATCTGCTTTGGGGCCGATGAAAGTGAAACCACTTTGTTCAACTTGTTCGGCGAAGTCGGCATTTTCGGCAAGGAAACCGTAACCTGGGTGAATACCCACTGCATCAGTAATTTCAGCCGCCGAAATAATCGCAGGGATATTCAAGTAGCTTAATTGCGCTGAAGCGGGACCGATACACACTGACTCATCAGCCAGTCTAACGTGCATCAAGTCTTCGTCAGCGGTCGAATGCACGGCGACGGTCTTGATTCCCAACTCGCGGCACGCGCGTAAAATACGCAGGGCAATTTCACCGCGATTGGCTATGACCACTTTTTCTAACATATTCAGTGTCCTATTAATTCATCGGGCTAAATCTAGCCACAGGATTTACTCAATGATGAACATTGGCTCGTCGTATTCAACGGGTTCACCGTTTGCTACGAGGATTGCTTTAATCGTACCGGTTGTGTCCGATTCGATCTGATTCATCATTTTCATGGCCTCAACAATACACAGAACGTCGCCTGCTTTAACTTGTTGGCCAACTTGGACAAAGTCTTTAGCGCCAGGAGATGGAGCGGCATAGTATGTTCCGACCATTGGTGAACGGATAATATGACCGCTCATTTCAGGCTCAGCCGCTTCAGTAGGTGCGCTCTCTGGCTGCGGCGCAGGAGCTTGTGGCGCTGGTGCAGCTTGTGGAACTGAGTAATGAACTGGCGCTGGCGCTGTGGAGCCGTGACGTGAAATACGTACTGACTCTTCACCTTCTTGGATCTCAAGTTCGGCAACGCCTGATTCTTCGACCAATTCGATTAATTTTTTAATTTTGCGTAAATCCATAAATAACTACCTATTAATGTTGTAGGGTTTTAATGGCTGCATCAATGGCGTAGCGGTAGCTGTCCGCCCCAAATCCGGCCACCACGGCTTGCGCGACATCACTAAAATAGGAGTGACGGCGAAAAGCTTCGCGACGGTGAGGATTGGAAAGATGCACTTCAATAAAGGGAATTTCTACGGCTAACAATGCATCGCGTAAAGCAACGCTAGTATGAGTGAAAGCAGCTGGGTTGATAACAATTAGCGACACGTTGTCGGCTTTTGCATGCTGAATAGTGTTAATGAGCTCGGCTTCAGAGTTACTTTGCAGGCTTGAAAAGCGTAGGTTGGCAGCTTCAACCTGCTTTTTTGCGGCCATATTGATGCTGTCCAGGGTGTCGCTGCCATAAACTTCAGGCTCGCGCTGACCGAGAAGATTCAAGTTTGGACCATGTAAAAGCAAAATATGAGACATATCAGTACCAAAGCAAGAGCAAAGTAACAGTAAAGTTGGCTTATTTTCGTTTATTTTCGCTGAAAAGCCAGTTTATCGACTTGGGACGGTGATTTAAAGCCGATCCATTGTGACGCAGTAAGCAAAAAATAAGATGGTGCATTTTACAGTAAGTTAAACGCAAATAACCACATTTAATCTTAATGGTCGGAGTAGTAATGCAGTGTCTTGTTGTAAAAGAAGCCAAAAGCAACGAGCCAGGATTGCAAATCAATGATTTTACATTTCAAAAAAATCTGCTAGTGTATTAAACGAGTACAAATTTTATACAGAAGAAAGTAGCATCAGATATTTACCAAATTTAAGATGCGCAAAATACTACTGCAAGGAGCCTCAAGCGAGCACTATAGCGAGGAAAGAAGGGAGAATGGAACTATGTCGAAATTACCTAAAGTGCTACATCTGGTTCAAGAACTTGAGTTTGATGAACCTTATTTAACAGCTCTAAAAGATGCTGGCTATCAGTGCTATTCCAGTAATGATAGAAACCACCTATTAAACCAGTTAGAAACAGAAGAGTTTGATTTGCTTATCATTGATTGGCGAAAAGATGACTCAACTGAATGGTTATTGGAACAGGTTCGAGAGTTCCTGAAGTGGCAGGGACCAATACTCTTCATCGCAGATAGAAATAGTGAAGAGGCATTGCATCAGGTTTGCGCTCATCATCATGATAACTTCTTAACCCGTCCCGTCCAGCCTAATACTTTACTCAGTTATACCAATAAACTGGTTCATGATGCCCGTTACTCGATGCACCAAGATAGTTTTCACTTAGGCCCCTACAAGATCACATTAGGACTTAAACAAATCGTATTTAAGGGTAGGCCGGTCAATCTTACCTCTAAAGAGTTCGAGCTAGCCGCCTTGTTTTTAAGAAATCCAGGACGTCTTTATTCGCGCAAGTTTTTACTGAAAAAAATATGGGGTATTGATTGCGATATCAGCACTCGAACAGTCGATGCACATATCAGTTCATTGCGCAAAAAACTGAATATTAAAGGCGATGGCTTGTATCGAATAAAAACGGTTTATCAACACGGATACCGTCTTGAGCGATTAGAAGAAGCTGAAGCCGTGGCATAATAGCTCTATCCTAGTAGCATTTATTAATGAGCTTGAGGTACAAGAGCACTATTTCTGGCTGTAAATAGTAGGTATTAAAGACTGTGTCAGCATTGAACCTAACACATGATACGAGTTTAAATTGTATGGGTTATGGTTAACATCGGGTCTGCTCATTAGCTATAACTTCTATTCTATAGTTATTTCTATTCTTCTACCCCACATCAACGATAGGCTGCGGTGGTCATGGTCTCCTACAGTTTCAGATCATACTATGATTTTCACTTCCTCGGAGACTGCCAATAACCTGGGCCTCCAGATATGTCTGCTCGATAACTTAAACTTATTACAGAGATGAAAAAAGATCGTTTTTCTTATTTGAATGAAATTCATACAATGCGCGGCTCTAACAGATTGATTGTTTTGGGCAGGGCATATCATGACAAAACTACCTCAGAAGCAACTGGCTATGGCAGGATTAATCCTGGCGGTGATCCTATGGTCGGCATCATTTGTAGCGATGAAATTGGCAATTGCCGAGTTTGGGCCGATTATGACGGTATTTCTGCGCATGATTTTGGCCACCGCTGTATTGATCTTTTTTTTGCCGCCTATGGCGAAAAAGCAGCAATATCAGAAAGGCGACTGGTGGTTATTGTTGTTATTGGCGCTGTGTGAGCCGTGCTTGTATTTCATCTTTGAAAGCTATGCATTAACTTACACAACAGCTTCAGAAGCCGGAATGGTCACAGCATTACAGCCGCTCATGGTGGCAGTAGGTGCTTACTATCTTTTGAAAGAGAAGCTCAATAGTCGTTTAGTAGTGGGCTGCGTTATAGCGGTGGTGGGCGTAGTCTGGCTGACATTGGCCGGAACATCCAGCGAACACGCATCTAACCCAATGCTCGGTAATGTACTAGAGTTTGGTGCGATATTAGCCGCCACCGGCTATTGCTTATTAGCCCGTAAGCTGGCGCAGCGATACTCGCCAATATTCTTAACATTACTGCAAACGGTAATGGGTAGTATCTTCTTCCTGCCGCTAGTATTTGTGCAGGGAGCGCCAGTAAGTTTTGATGTATCAGCTGAAGCAGTATTGGCCATCATGTTCCTGGCTTTCGGCGTGAATATTTTTGCTTTCACTTGCTACAACTTCGCATTTAAAACCATGCCAGCGAGTCAGGTCGGCAGTCTAATGAATTTGTTACCGTTGGGTACCTTGTTCTTTGGTTGGGCCTTGTTGGGCGAAACCTTAAGCGGTATGCAATACCTGGCAGCAGGCTTGGTTCTATTCGGCGTCATCTGGTCACAGACCAAACCACGCCCGAAAACGGTTTTCATCGAACAGGAAATGGTCACCAGATCTTTGCGCCATAAAGCAAAGCAGAAAATTCGTAAAAGTTTTGGCTTAGTAGAAACCCCTTAGTGTGTGTTAAGCCAAGGAGAAAGCCGGCGTAAGCCGGCTTTTTTTTTCTGAGAATAATTAAGTTGAGTTGAGTTGGTTAACTGCTGGGTACTATGTGTAATGAATTGGTGATACTTAACTTGGATATTAACAGTTAGAAGTTAATATCACGAATAAGCATATTTGAATTAAAAAAAGTGGAATGATGTACTATCAGGCATGCTCCATTGGGCCCCTTTGATTGAGCTGAGTAGTAGTCAAGACATAGCAATTCAAAACAGGAAGTTTTGAATAGTAAAATTCGGGCAGGTGACCGAAGGAAATCCCTTTAGGGAGATGGAACGTATTTTACGGTGCGTTAAATGGCTTGGCGGATACGAAGGGAGTTGAGCAAGGCGAAACCTCAATCACGGGGTGTCTTTTCTTTTCGTCTCTTTTCTTTGGACAATCAAAGAAAAGGGACTCGCTGAGTAGCGAAACTATAATTTTAGGAATGTATGGTCACTGGATGCTACGATCTAGCCACGGTATGCCAAGCAATACTATAAAGGAACCTACAACCCAAACGCTGCCTCAATTCTTCTTACAAAAACTTCCGCCTTTTCAAAGCCATTAGCACGGTACTGAGTCAGTTCGTTGCCTTCTTGGTCAAAGAATAAAATACTGGGTAAGCCGAGGATTTTGAAAGCATTCATCAGTTCGACATCTTGCGGGTCATTGGCGGTGACGTCGGCTTGGAGTAACACTGTATTGTTTAGCGCTGAATGTACCGCTGGATCAGTAAATACGAGCTCTTCAAATTCGTAGCAGGAAGCACACCATTCGGCGAAGAAGTCGAGCATGACGGTTTTACCCTGGGCATTGGCTTCTGCGACTCTTTGTTCGAGTTGGCTGAGGGTTTTTATGCGTTCGAACTGTAAGTGCTGCTTGGATGTCGCGCTTTGCGAGCTTTTGCTTGGTGATTGTGCTGGCCCTTCTGCCATCTGCGAGTACTCGGTGGTCATCATTGAATACGACTGGCCAAGGGGCTGTAGCAGGTTGCGGTTGCCTTGCGCGCCGCCAATCACTAATAAGGCGCCGTAAATCATGAGGACTAAACCTAATCCGGCAAACAGGTTGCGCCAACCTAGATTGGCAAGCTGGTTTTTAAATAAGTAATAACCTGGAATCAAGGCGAGTAATGCCCAGCCATACATGTAGATGCTGTTTGGAAGCAGGTGTTTCACCAAGTACAGAGCAACCGCCAGCATGGCGACACCAAAAGCGGCTTTGATGGCGTTCATCCAGTTGCCTGCTTTAGGCAAGAAGCGTCCTTCGGTAACGGCGATAATGATCAATGGAATGCCCATGCCGACACCAAGACCATATAGAGATGCTGCGCCCAGAAGGATATCACCGG
>JAPHRL010000045.1 GCA_026195755.1 Kangiella sp.
AACTCGGGCCAATAAATGTCGCAGGGTTGTCTTACACCGAAATGAAAGACTCACTAACACAGCAAGTAAGTGAGCAGTTTATCGGTGTTAAATCTAACATAAGCTTGGGTGAGCTACGTTCAATTCAGGTATTTATTTTAGGAGAGTCATATAAACCTGGTGCATATACAGTGTCTTCATTGTCCACCGTGATGAATGCCCTTTATGTGAGCGGCGGTATTAAGGACGTCGGTTCACTGCGAAATATTCAATTGAAAAGAAATGGTCAGTTGATAAGTACTATTGATTTATATGATTTCTTACTGAAGGGCGACACACGAACCGACCGTCGATTACAGTCTGGTGATGTTATATTTATTCCTTCCGTAAAGAAAACTGCTGCTGTTGCAGGTGAAGTAGTGCGTCCTGCAGTTTACGAAATAAAAAATGAAGAGACCATAGCAGATTTAGTAGAACTTGCTGGTGGCTTGTTGCCAACCGCCTATGCGCAAGATATTCGTGTTGAGCGGATTGATAATAAAAATCAAAAAACAGGTTTAGACTTAGATTTAACTACTACAGCTGGCCTTTCAACGACTTTGAAGGACGGTGATTACTTAAAAATATATCCAGTTGCGGATAAGAATGAAAATATCGTCGAGCTATTAGGCCATGTACAACGGCCTGGGATGCTGGCATGGGAGAAAGATATTAGGCTCTCTGATGTTATTCCAAGTGCTAAGCAATTAAAGATGAATGCTAATGTTGATGCAGTCATTGTTGCAAGAGAAGTTAACCTTCTAGGACAGCTGGAAGTGCATCACGTCAGTTTAAGAAACGCATGGAAAGATCCGAAGGGAGCCGACGATATCACTCTAAAGCCAAGAGATAGAATTATTGTCTTGGCAAACGCAATAACAGAGAAAGAAGTAAAGCAATACGAATCGACCTTAAGGAAAGAGAAATATTTTGATGCTGTAGAAATGAAAAAGTTTGATGTGTCGAGCTTGAATAGTTTTAGTGGCCAAAGTGGTGAATTTCCGAGAGTGGCAGGAGTAAGTGCTGGCTCTCAGGAACAAGCAGAAGCTAAAGATTCATTTCTATCGGGAAACAATAAGCTTTTAACTGAAGAAGAGCAAATAGAGAAAGATGGAGAAAGACAGCGAGAGTTGATTTTAGAAATACGTAATAAGGAAATAGAAAAGTTAATCAAGGAACTCAAAGCGCAGTCTAGTTATAGCGAGCCTTCTAAAGTCGTAAGAGTTGATGGTGCAGTAAAGTTTCCTGGGGAGTACCCACTTACAATTGGAATGGCTCCAGCAGATTTAATAAAGCTGGCTGGCGGTCTATCTGAGTCTGCCTATATAGTAGAAGCTGAAGTTACCCGACAAAATATCATTGATAATGAAGTTTTTAAAATTAGTCATATGCCAGTTGATCTGCAAGCTGAGTTCTTGGGTGGTGCATCAGTGAGTATGAAGGCAAGAGACCAATTAACAGTTAAGATAACACCTGAATACATAAATGAAACTTTTGTAGAAGTGCAAGGGGAGGTTCGATTTCCTGGACGATACAAAGTTTCGCGTGGTGAAACATTATCTCAACTTATTGAGCGCGTAGGTGGGTTTAGTGATTTCGCACATATAAAAGCTGCAGTGTTTTCTCGCAAAGAGCTTAGAGAGCATGAGCAAAAACAGCTAGATCAATTACAGGACAAGCTTAGACAAAGCATAGCAACAATAGAATTAGAGCAGTCAAACATTGGTAAAACTGCAGATGTGAGCTCTGCAAAATCACTGATTGACATTTTAGATACCACTGAAGCAACGGGACGCTTAGTCATAGACCTTAAGAAAATATTAGCCAAGAACGGAACCGATGTCGTACTTAAAGATGGGGATAAGTTAATCATTCCTTCTTATCGACAAGAAGTAACGGTTGTTGGGGAAGTACAAGTCGCAACATCACACCTATATAACCCCACTCTTGACTTCGAAGACTATATTGATAGAAGTGGTGGTGAAAAGGATACTGCTAATTCGGATGCTATATATATAGTTAAGGCTGATGGATCCGTAATTCTACCTAATCGTTCATCTTGGTTGTCACATAATAATGAGAGGATAGAAGCGGGCGATACTATTGTTGTTCCTCTTGATACTACTCGCGTCGATAGTCTTGAGCTGTGGACAAGAGTAAGTCAAATTGTTTACCAGTTGGCATTGGGTGCAGCAGCGGTTAACAGCTTCTAGACTATAAGGCAGGTCATATGTGCCTGCCGAGAACTAAGAGTATGAATTTGAAGTAGCAGTAGCAGCGCACATCAATGAAGTACTGAGAAATTAATGAAAAAAACTTTAATAATATTACTTATACTTAGCGCATCAACTGGTCAAGCCGAACCATGGATTGATACGCGTGATGCTTGGCTAAGGGCTGATATTGAATTGTTAGCCAGTAAGGGAATTATTACATCTCCGGTTACTACTTGGCCGTTAGCATGGGCTCCTATCGTGAAAGATCTCGAGCGCGCCACAGGAAAGGAGATAGATCCTGATACCCTGGCCGTTTTCTTAAGAGTTAAGCGAAAAGCTCGCATAGAAACTGATAATGATAGTCGAAAGTATTTATCTATAAAGGCAGGGAATCAATCCAATATTTTACGTCACTTTGGTGATGACAAACGAGAAAAAGGAGAAATCAGCAGTAAGCTCACTGGAATGAGTAAAAACTATGCCTGGAATATAGAAGCGACCAGAGCTTTTGATCCACTTGATGGAGAAGACATTCGATTTGATCACTCCTATGTAGCAACCATATGGGGAAATTGGATCGTTTCTATTGGGGCACAAGAGCGTTGGTATGGCCCCGGTTGGGATAGCTCATTAATACTCAGTAATAATGCTCGTCCGGTTCCAGCAGTTTCGCTTCAAAGAAATTATAGCGACCCGTTTGAAACGCCATGGCTGTCATGGCTTGGGCCATGGAGCTTAAATGCATTTGCTGGACAACTTGAAAGTGACCGTTTTGTCCCACATGCAAAACTATTAGGCATGAGTGTCACCTTCAAACCTTTTGATTCGCTCGAAATTGGATTACGAAGAACTGCGCAATGGGGCGGTCAAGGCAGGCCAGAATCACTATCTAGTCTTCTCGATCTGGCCATCGGTCGAACCAATTGCGATGAAGCCGGGAGTGGATGTGGTGATCGGTTGAACTCAAATGAAGCCGGAAATCAGTTAGCGGGTTTAGACTTTAATTGGCATATACCTACTGAAAGCTATATGGGTAGTATCTACGGACAGATAATCGGTGAAGATGAAGCTGGTTATGCACCCTCAAGAAAGTTTTATCAATTGGGCTATAAAACAAATTTTTATATAGGTAACCTTGCGGTCACATCATTTCTGGAGTATAGCGACACAGAAAATGAGTTTAGGTCTAATCTAACTTATGAACATGGGGTCTACCAAACCGGCTATCGCACAGAAGGGCGTAGCATAGGGTCTACTTACGATAACGACACACAAAGTATTTCGCTTGGGTTTTTAGCAAGCCATAAAAATGGTGACCGGTATGAAATCCGCTTTGCTAAAATAGATTTGAATAGTGATGGAGCCGGTACTCATACCATTAATGAGACAGCGGTAAGCTTTAATCAGCTGGAGCTAAAATACCAACACCCAACTCAGTTTGGTTTGCTAGGGGTTGAGTTAGATGTTAAAGACAAGCTAATAGATTCATTTGGTTATCAAAAAGATAAATTTAACATTGGTATCTCCTGGACTATGATGCTTTGAAATATTTAACAGGCAAGGTCAATTCACACGCTGCCATAATCAAGAAAATAAACTATGAATACACAAGATAATCATCAAGAAAATCAAAATAAATATCAATACCAGGAAGATGAAATTGATATAAGAGAACTTTTTGCGATTTTATGGAAAGGAAAGTGGCTAATATTAAGCATTACGTTTATTTTTGCTATAGCTTCCGTTGGCATTGCTTTATGGCTACCCAACGAATACAAAGCTACCGTGGTGGTACAAGCTGCAGAAAAAAATGATAGCGGTAAATTAGCATCGTTAGCTGGTAGCTTTGGTGGTTTGGCATCGCTAGCTGGAATTGATTTGTCATCTAGCAGTGCTACTGAAGAAGTTATTGCGGTTGAAATAATTCAAAGCTGGGGCTTTATTGAAGACTTCATTAAACGACATGATATCTCCGTGCCAGTCTTTGCAGCGACAGGCTGGGATGAAAGTAATAATAAACTCATTATAGATGAAGATGTATTTAACACCCAAAAAAATCAATGGGTAAGAGAACCTCCACCTGGAAAGACTGTTGAGCCAACAAGCTGGGAGTTGTACCAAAAGTTTAAAGAGCGCCTTTTGGTGGTCAAAGATCCAGAAACAGGACTGTTAAGTATATCTCTAACATATTACTCACCTGAACTGGCAAAAAAGTGGGTTGATTATTTACTGCAAGATATTAACAAGTATATGAAAGAGAAAGCCCTGGATGAGGCAAATAAAAGTATACAATATCTTGAAGAGCAAATTAACAAGACGTCGTTAGCTGAGATCCGGACGGTCTTTAGTGAACTCATACAAGAGCAACATAAAACTAAAATGCTTGCACAAATATCAGATGAGTATGTTTTTAAAACAGTAAGCCGTGCAAAAGCACCAGAAGAAAGAGATAAACCAAACCGTGCCCTGATTTGTATTATTGGAACTTTATTGGGTGGTTTTTTGTCAGTTCTGTTAGTGTTAATAAGCGGGCTATTCAGAAAGGGAAAATGATAGGTTAAGGAATCACTTATGCACTTGAGTCTTGTTTTATCAGTTATTACAAGCTTTATAGCAATTCTTCTATTGCGACCAGTTGCTGTCAACTGGGGCTTAGTTGACACGCCTGATAACAGGAAACAGCATACCGGAAAAATACCGCTGACAGGTGGGTTAGCTATATATTTAGCGACTCTAAGTTCAGTAAGTCTTTATTTAGAAAATAGCCAGCATATTAATCTGATTCTAGTGTCTGTTTCTCTAATGGTCTTTATTGGAGCATTAGATGATCGCTACGATCTAAATGCTAAGCTACGATTAATCGCTCAAATACTTATAGCATCAATATTAACCTTTGGTACTGATATTCAGATCACGAGCTTCGGTAACCTTTTGGGGTTGGGCGAGATTTATACAGGTCCACTATCAGGCTTAGTAACTCTCTTAGCGATCGTTGCTGGAATTAATGCTTTTAATATGGTTGACGGGATTGACGGTCTTGCTGGTACATTAGCCCTAATCAGCCTGGTCGCAATAGGCTTTGTTATGAGCGATACCAATATCAAACTTTTGATTGGAGTATTGACTGCGTCACTTATAGTATTTTTATTATTCAACTTAGGCCTCTTCTCCAAGAAAAATAAAATATTTATGGGTGATGCAGGAAGCATGATGCTGGGTTTAGTTGTAGCATGGTTACTAATTGTAGCTAGTCAGTCTGACCGGGCATCAGTACCACCAGCTCACGTATTATGGTTTATTGCAGTTCCATTGATAGACATGATAGCAGTGATGTTCAGAAGGTTGCGAAAAGGTCGCTCTCCTTTAGTTGCTGACAGAGAGCATCTACATCATGTTTTTATGGATATAGGAATGAATTCGCGACAAGCATTATTGTTTATTTCCAGCATAAGTCTTATTTTAAGCTTCGTAGGCTTTCTATTTGTTTCTTATCAGTTGCCTGAAAATATAACAATACTATCATTTTTCGTGATTTTTATTATTTATAATAAATTATTGTCTCTGCGCCACAAATACAAACAACAAAAATAACCTTACTATGAAAGTACTGACAGTTTTCGGAACGCGCCCTGAAGCAATAAAAATGGCGCCTCTTGTTCATGCCTTGTCTAATGATCCACGTTTCGAAGCTCGAGTGTGCGTGACAGCCCAGCATCGGGAGATGCTGGATCAAGTATTAGAGCTCTTTGAGATAAAGCCAGACTACGATCTGGATCTGATGAAAGCTGGACAAACTCTACCTGATGTTACTGGACGAATTTTATCTGAATTTACTCCCGTATTGAAAGATTTTAACCCCGATATTGTACTGGTGCATGGTGATACAGCGACGACTTTTGCTGCGAGCCTGGCAGCCTATTATGAACAAATTCCAGTAGGACACGTTGAGGCTGGACTGCGCACTGGTAACATCTACTCTCCTTGGCCTGAAGAAGCTAATAGAAAACTTACGGGAGCTCTCGCCAAGCTTCATTTTGCTCCAACTGAAACCAGTAAGCAGAATCTGATCAATGAAAACTGCCCTGAAGAAAGTGTGTTTGTGACAGGAAATACTGTGATTGATGCATTGCTCATGATTAGTAGCAAGTTAGAAAATGATTCGAAATTAATGGCCTCACTAGCTTCAGAATTTCCTTTTATAGACGAACACAAGAAACTTATTTTAGTTACAGGTCATCGTCGCGAGAGCTTTGGTGGTGGATTTGAGAGAATCTGCGAAGCCTTGGTCGAAATAGCTAAATCAAATAAACAGGCTCAAATTGTTTATCCTGTCCATTTAAACCCAAATGTTCAGGAGCCGGTTAATCGTATTTTAGCGGAAGTGGATAACATTAAGTTAATACCTCCACAACAATACCTTTCCTTTGTTTATCTGATGAATCGAGCCCACATTATTTTGACGGACTCTGGAGGGATACAGGAAGAAGCCCCAAGCTTAGGCAAGCCAGTCCTAGTGATGCGTGAAACAACTGAAAGGCCTGAGGCTGTGAGTGCTGGTACAGTAAAGTTGGTAGGTACTAATCGGCAGTTGATCGTTGATTCGGTCAACCAATTGCTAAACTCAAAAGATGAATATAACAAAATGAGCTTTGCCCACAATCCCTATGGCGATGGGAAAGCTTGTCAGCGGATTCTAGATGCGCTTGTCGTATAAAATTATAATAAAAGAGAACGGTTATGCCATTTAATACAATTTCAGTCATCGGTTTAGGCTATATCGGCTTACCGACAGCAGCAATGTTTGCTTCCCGCAAAAGAAAAGTTATCGGTGTCGATGTTAATCAGCATGCCGTTGATACCATTAACCGTGGTGAAATTCATATTGTTGAACCTGACTTAGACACTATAGTACATGCCACGGTTACTGAAGGTTATCTAAGAGCCAGTGTCTCAGCAGAGGCCGCCGATGCTTTCCTTATAGCGGTGCCAACTCCTTTTAAAGATGACCATCAGCCAGACCTAACCTACATTGAAAGCGCATGTAAAACTATAGCTCCAGTTTTATGTAAAGGAAATCTGGTTATACTTGAGTCAACTTCGCCAGTCGGAGCGACGGAGAAGATAGCAGAGTGGCTTGCAGAATTACGTCCTGATTTGACATTTCCACAGGCGGCAGGAGAAGAGGCTGATATTAATATTGCCCACTGCCCGGAAAGAGTACTCCCGGGACATGTAGTAAGAGAGTTGGTTGAAAACGATCGCGTTATAGGCGGTATGACATCGGCATGTTCAAAAAGAGCTGTTGAACTCTACTCTTGTTTTGTCCAGGGAGAGTGCATTGTTACAAATGCTAGAACAGCAGAGATGGCTAAGCTAACAGAAAATAGCTTTAGAGATGTCAATATCGCTTTCGCCAATGAACTATCCATTATTTGCGACAAACTAGATATCAACGTATGGGAGCTTATACAACTAGCTAATCGTCATCCAAGAGTCAATATACTCCAGCC
>JAPHRL010000315.1 GCA_026195755.1 Kangiella sp.
ATTTGCGCCGATTAAGCAATGAGTATGGATTGGAACTTGTCGTTGGAGTAGTGCTACCCGAACGTGCTTTCACTGCGCCATTAGTTGATGGTGCCCGAAAGACTTCGATCTTTACTCTGTTGGCTGTAATCGTTGGTGCGGTTATCGGTCTTATGCTGGCCCGGCGGATCGCTGCCCCCGTGGAGCGGATTAGTCGGCGTGCTGATCGTTTGGCTCTTGGAGAGCTAGAACAGCAGCTGGAGCATAATAGCCCGATCCGCGAGGTTAATCAGCTTGGTCTGAGCTTTTCCAGAATGGCGGGTGAGTTACGGCGTTTGATCAATAATCTGGAAGCTCGCGTGGCCGAACGTACCGAAGCTCTGCAACGGGCTAACGCCGAGTTGGAAGGACTCTCTATGCTAGATGGGCTAACCGGTATTGCTAATCGCCGGCGGTTCGATGAGGTATTGGAGTCAGAATGGCAGCGTGGCCGGCGTGAGCAAACGCCACTAGCACTGGTAATTTGCGATATCGACTACTTTAAAGAATTCAACGATCACTTTGGTCATCAGTGTGGTGATGAGGCGCTGAAAGCTGTCGCGCGCACTCTGGAAGCTAGTCTGCATCGCCCAGCCGATCTGGCCGCGCGCTATGGTGGTGAGGAGTTCGCGTTGATTCTACCCAATACCGATCGAGACGGAGCATTCAGAGTGGCCGAGGCGGCTCGCGAAGCGATCCGTCAGCTCAACATCCAGCGCGATGATCTGGACGGTTACGACCGTGTCACCATCAGCCTGGGGCTGGCGATTGCGATTCCGGATGGCGAGAATGAACCGGACGAATTGATTAATGCAGCCGATCGGCAGCTTTACCGTGCCAAGGAGGCTGGCCGTGATTGTACTGTGGCTCAGCCAAAAGAGTAGATTGTAGCTAGCCGAGGCATTCTAATTAGCTACCACTACCATTAGTGAGCGAAGTATCCATGGCTACTATCTTATAGCCGACATTATAGAGGTGTGATGGCGATTCATGCCCCTATGGGGCAGACTCAGCACTGGTTTACTGCCGCACTGGCAGCTTAGAAAACTTAACCGACACATGGCGTCGCGTATCTTTGCTACAAATATATCCTCAAGGTTAGGAGGTTGTATGCAGTCGTATCAGTGTTTGATCTGTAAGCATTATATTGGTGTTGGTTATTGCGCTGCTTTTGAGGAGGGGATTCCTGCTGAAATCATGACTGGAAAATTTGATCATCATAAGGCGTATGAGGGTGATCAGGGTATTCGTTTTGAGTTGGATGAGGCGTTTGGTTTTATGCTTGATGGTGATCAGGAGTTGGGGTGAATAATCGGCAGAGAAATGTTGTGCAGTTGGCTGTTAAGAATCGAAGGATTGAGGAACCTGTTGTGATTGATGGCTGGTGGCAACGTTTGTTCAAAAAGATTTTAAATTGTTTTCAGAAAGAATCTCATGAACATGAGGTGGCGGATGAGTTGCAGGCGTTGCGAGAAAGGAAGAGAGATTATCGCACAGTTGTGCGGTGCGCAACGTTGATCTTGAATCGTCAATATGATGATGAGCTTACAGACAAAAAAGGGAGATACTGAGTAGCGACAACTCATGAGTTGTCCGTACCAAGGCCGGAAAAAGAAAGGGCGGGCACATTGGCCCGCCCCTACCGGAAGAGTTGTTGCTTATTGGTCGTATTTTTCAAAAACCAGGCAGGCGTTAGTGCCGCCGAATCCAAAGCTGTTGCTGAGGACTCGCTTAATGTCTACACCGTCTTCGCGCTTTTGTACGATTGGCATACCTTCTGCATCTTCATCAAGCTGAGTAATGTTGGCTGATGCGGCGAGGAATTTGTCGCGCATCATGATCAGGCTGTAGATGGCTTCGTGTACGCCGGTTGCGCCGAGTGAGTGGCCGGCCAGTGATTTGGTTGAGCTAATTTTGGGGATCTTGTCGCCAAAAACTTCTTTGATTGCTTTTAATTCCGCGGTGTCTCCAACGGGGGTGCTGGTGCCGTGGGTGTTGACGTAGTCGATATCACCTTTAACAGTTGCTAATGC
>JAPHRL010000141.1 GCA_026195755.1 Kangiella sp.
AGCCCAAACGGCGAGTCTTTTGTGACTGGCAACGGGCTTTGAACCGAGACCTACTGACACTGCAAAAGCATCCATACTTAAGGCCAACGCTAAAATAACAACTTCAATCATTTCACTTACTGATTACTTTACCTGGTACTTATTGTAGGGATATTGATACTAAGATGCGACAACAGTAGCTATCTCTTCAACCGCCTTTTTAAGCTGACAAATAGCACGTTCCGCTAGCCCAGCACTCTGATCTATCCCAGCTGTGCCGGATTCATTTGCCATACCGCATAATTTAGAACCGCCGCAAATAAAACCCAAAGCAAATACGGTGCCATTAAAATCGCCGCCAGTTTATTAACACGCAAAAACCCAACTACCGTAAATCCAATAAAGATCCAAAGAACTATGATATCGACGAACGCCCAACCACCAAGCTTCCAACCGAAGAATAACCAACTCCATAGTGCATTTAGTACCAGTTGCATGAGAAAAACCGTCAACCCGGCATATATTCTTTTTAAAGAAGCATTTAAGTTGTAACGCTCACGCCATACTAACCAAGCAGCAATCCCCATAAAGGCATAAAGAACTGTCCACACCGGACCGAATAGCCAGCCTGGTGGTGCCCACGTCGGTTGCACTAACTGACTGTAAAAATCTCCTGCATCAACTGATGCAATGGCACCGATTGTCGCCGCAAAAAACGCCACAATCAACCACCCGAACAACCCAAGAAGATTTTTTGTTTTAGTTAACTCGTTCATGATTTTCCCCAGTTATGATATTGCTATATGATTTAACACAATTTAGACAGGTCTTTAGCATCTCAATTAAACCCCACCATAGACCTTGCCGAAACCTGGCTTTTATGACCTTTGTTTTTGTTGTGTGGTTAAGTGTTTGTCGTTATACATTGCGTTGTCTGCAATGCGTAACAACTGCTCGCTTTTTTCTCCGTCCTCTGGGAAAATCGCTACACCGATGCTGATTCCAATATTGATGGTTTCTCCCTCTAGAACAAATGGTTTGTGCACGGCATTTTTCAACTTCTCCAGTATCAGATTTACTGAATCACTCTGATGAATCTCGGTCAGTAGCACCGTAAACTCATCCCCCCCCATTCTTGCTACCGTATCGGACTCTCTTACACAAGATTTAATGCGATAGGCTACTTTACTTAACAATAAATCACCTTTTGCATGCCCGAGTGAATCGTTTACAACCTTGAAGCCATCCAGATCCATGTATAGTAATGCTAACTTTTCACCTACTCTTTTTGCTCGTTTAATAGCAACATCTAACCGATCATTGAATAGTAATCGGTTTGGTAAACCAGTAAGCCAGTCATGGCTAGCCATATGTTGAAGCTGATGTTCGTGTTCTTTCCTTTCGATAGTTGCCACAAACTGTTCTGCAACAAACTCCATTAGTTTCAGATCTTGTACGGTATATTCCATTCCTTCACCAGTACGAATGACTAACGCACCTATAATGTTCTCTTGGGTCTCTAATGGAACTCCTAGCCAATTTCCATAATCCTCGGTTTCACCAACCTCATCTGTATCCGCCAACAGCGCTCGTGGCTTTGTCGACTTGAATAATAAAGACTTACCACTTCTGATGACTAGGCCCAGGGCATTATTAGCTGCTAATTTAATCCTGTCTTTTGGTTGGTTTTCACCATCAATGCAATACGATAATTGCACCACATCTTGCTCAGCCTGATTGATTGCCACGATAAAACTTTTCGCATCTATAAATTGACTAATAATATCGTGGGCTTTTTTATATAGTTCTGATAAGTCACTGGTTTGGTTTGCTACCTGCGAAATTTTGTAAATTGAACTCTGTACACGCTCGTACCGTTTATACTCGGTTATATCTCTGGCAACACCAACTCTTACTTCATGATTTTCAGCCCATCGTGCTGCCCACATGATATATACGGTTGTACCATCTTTTTTGATGTATCGATTTTCAAAATAAGGTTGCTCATTACCGCGTATAATTCGGGCTGCGGCGGCTAGTGTCTTTTCCCTGTCATCTGGGTGAACATAATCTATCATCTGTGTACCCAGCATTTCTTCCTGGGTATAGCCGAATACTTTTTCACAGGATGCATTGATGAATACAAATCGACCTTCAACATCGACTATGCAGACCACATCCATTAGTAGATCAACTACTCTCGCAGCAATATCTTTAAGCTCTGTTTTCATTTATCCTTTCTCTGTGACGCACGTATCATTGTATTCTTCTGCTCTTTAGTTATATCACATAATTTTACTTAAGCCTTGCTTAGCTTCTTTGCGGCCAATCGTATCTGCTTCTCTATCTCAGCCACGGAAAATAAAGCAACGCCAACCGCTATGATTAGCAACCCATCAACTAGTGATACTCCTTCCGTCTTAAATACTGTCTGCATAAAGGGCAAATAAGTTATCGCTAATTGCCCAGCGGTCACCAGAATCACTGCATACCATACCATTCTGGTTCCCTTGACCGCTTGCCAGGTTAACGAAGTCCCATACATATTTCGAATAAAGAACAGATGGAACACTTCCATCACTACCAGGGTATTCATGGCCATGGTTCTGGCTAACTCTATCGAATAACCCTGCTCTATTGCATAACGATAGATACCAAACACACCCGCCACAAACAACAGAGTTACAAATACAATGTGCCAGAGCAAAGTTCCAGTTAATAGTGGTTGCTTTCTTGGTCTTGGCGGCTGCCTCATCGTGTTAGCTTCTGTCGGTTCAAAGGCTAAAGCAATACCAAGCGTCACAGCCGTTATCATATTGACCCATAAGATCTGCACTGGCGTTATCGGAAGTGCCATACTTAACATTAACGCAAAGATGATGGTAAAAGCTTCACCCGTACTGGTTGGCAGGGACCAACTGATAACTTTTTTCGTATTATCATAAACTGTTCGGCCTTCCTGGATTGCCGCAACTATCGATACAAAATTATCATCTGCCAACACCAATGAGGAAGCCTCTTTAGCGGCTTCGCTTCCTTTAACCCCCATCGCAATACCTGCATCCGCACGCTTTAATGCTGGCGCATCATTAACCCCGTCGCCAGTCATTGCAACCACCAGCCCTTCAGCTTGTAGCGCCTTTACTAATCGTAATTTATGTTCGGGGCTGGTTCGGGCAAAAATATCAACTTGTTTGATTGCTGCAATTAACGACGCATCATCCAACTGCTCTATATCGCTACTCGTTAATACTTTGTCGGTGTTTCGCAGACCAATTTTCTTGCCGATTGCGGCGGCTGTCAACGCATGATCCCCAGTCACCATTTTGACCTCAATTCCAGCTTGATAGCATTCGGCTATGGCACTGATGACTTCACTTCGAGGCGGGTCCATTAGCCCAACAAACCCCAGCAATACCAGTTCATTTTCGACATCCTTTTGTGTTAACACTGTTTGCTCTACAGACACTTTCTTCATCGCCAGAGCCAACACCCTTTGTCCCTGGGCTGCAATTTGCTCCGACTTTTTGCACCAATAGGCACGATCAATGTCCCTTGTTTCACCATTGACGTTTTGTTGATAAACGCAAAGCTCTAATAGCTTTTCTGGAGCACCTTTCACAAAGATAGCGGCATTTTCTCTGTGATCATGATTTAACGTTGCCATATAACGATGGCGGGCATCAAAAGGAATCACATCTTTTCGTACCCATTTTTTTCTATCACTGTCTAACTC
>JAPHRL010000111.1 GCA_026195755.1 Kangiella sp.
CAGGTGCGACAGGTCCACAAGGTCCACTGGGTCCTCAAGGAGCTAAAGGTGACACTGGAGATACTGGTGCGACAGGTCCACAAGGACCGTCTGGTCCAATGGGTCCCCAAGGCCCTCAGGGTGAAAAAGGTGATACCGGTGATACGGGTGCAACCGGCCCAGCAGGTCCTCAAGGCCCTCAAGGTGAAACGGGCCCAGCAGGTGGCGGCTCTAACTTACTCTGTTTCGCAACTGACCAAACGATCGGTACTCAGGGTAAATATATGGGTCTAGGTCAGCAAGGTGGATCTCATCAAGAGGTAGCTGTAATTACACCTTTTGAAGCCGGTGCATTTATTAAACGCTTCGTGATTAAAGCGGCACAAGGTAACAACCCTGTCAGTGGTATTGCAACGGTTTACCATGATGATGGCCCATTAGGAACTTGCAACCTGGTTGCTAATGACCCAGATGCCGCAAAATCAGTCTGCTCTGGAATCACAAATGGTGTATTAGGCGAGTTTGATAGCCTAAGTGTCTTTGTGAAAACCGATGGTGGTAGTTTCAATGGTGCCACAGCTTGTTTGTTAATAGAAACCGACCCACAAGCGCAATAATTGGGAAGAAGAGTAGAAAGGGTTCTTAACACCCAAGTGGCAATCTCCTAGCCACTTAACCCGTAAACGCGCCACATGTAAGTGTGGCGTGTTTCTTTATGGTTAGTTATTGCTAAGACTGGAGTTGTCGAGCATGTCTTGCCGATAATGCTCATACCACATCTTGGTCGCACCGCAGACAGCGGCAGGCATGACTAATAAATTAATAAAGGGGATCATGGTCATTAACATCACCATGGCACCGAAGCCGAATGTGCCGCTACGTCTTTGCTGCAAGGCTTTGAGCATATCCTGAAAAGGCACCTTGTGGTTATCCATCGGGTAGTCAACGTACTGAACTGACATCATCCAGGCGTTGAAAATAAACCAGATAACAGGGAAGGCAAGCGCACCAATCAGCGGTACAAACAGGATCAGTAGACAGATCAGCGCTCTGGGAATGTAGTATTTTAGCTTGGTCCATTCACGACCAAATAACCGTGGGATATCTTTAACCAAGGCCCAGAAGCCTTGTTCTGGTAGAACCTTTTCCTCGTTACCAGCCGCTGAATGGAGCTTGTTTTCAACCGCTTCGGCCAATAGGCCGTTGAATGGAGCTGCAATCCAGTTTGCCAGCATGGCAAAAAAGAAGAAAACGAACAAAATTCCACCAATGATGACTACTGGCCACATCAGCCAGGCGAGAGCTGTACCCAGCCATTCCCAGGCACCCCAGCTGGCGATGGTCTGCTCAACCCATTGCGACCACTCAGAAACCTGAGAAACCAATAAAATCAAAGCAGTAGTGAGTAATATTAAATTAATGACTAAAGGGATTAGGACATATCGCTTGAGCCCTTTTTCGGTTAACATGCGGAATCCGTCGGCGAGATAGTGAGCGCCATGAAAAGTGTTTTGTGCCATGTCGATTTTTTTACTTTTACTGTGTGCTTATTGGATTAAAATAATTTACACTTAAACGCTTTAGATTATAACCCTGCAAATGTAACAGGGCCTTTCATACAATTAAAATCTTGCCAAGTTGACTAGTATGCTCAGCGTGGCTTTTGACTAAAAAATAGACGAATAAAATAGATGCGATTAAAACAAATTAAATTAGCAGGTTTTAAATCATTCGTAGATCCAACCACGGTATCCTTACCGAGCAACCTGACAGCGATTGTCGGGCCTAATGGTTGTGGTAAGTCAAATCTTATTGACGCGGTGCGTTGGGTGATGGGGGAGTCGTCCGCTAAGAACCTTCGTGGTGATGCGATGACGGACGTTATTTTCAACGGCTCTACCGGCCGTAAACCGGTCGGCCAGGCCAGCATTGAGCTGGTGTTCGATAATTCAGACGGCACGGTACAAGGCGAGTTCGCTAACTACAACGAAATTTCCGTTAAGCGTATGGTTAACCGTGAAGCTCAATCGAGCTATTTCTTAAACGGTACTCGCTGTCGTCGTAAAGATATCACCGATATTTTCCTTGGAACCGGTCTTGGCCCTCGCAGCTATGCCATTATTGAGCAGGGCATGATCTCGCGTCTTATCGAGTCTAAACCACATGAGTTGCGAATTTTCCTTGAAGAAGCTGCAGGAATTTCCAAATATAAAGAACGCCGTAAAGAGACTGAAAACCGAATACGCCATACCCGCGACAATCTTGACCGTTTAACTGATTTGCGTGATGAGCTAGGCAAGCAACTGTCACACCTCAAACGTCAGGCAACCTCTGCTGAGCGTTACAAAGAATATAAGTCCGAAGAACGTGAGCTTAAAGCTCAGTTAGCTGCCATTCGCTGGCAGACTTTTAACAGCAAGATAGAAGCTTTAGATGATGCTATCCAAAAAATGGAAACTGAAGTTGAAGCTAAAATGGCCGATCAGCGTCATGCCGACAGTGAAATCGAAAAGTCTCGCGAATTACACATTGAACTAACGGATGCTCATAGCGAAGTGCAGGGGCGCTTCTATGGTATCGGTGCTGATATTGCCCGCCTGGAGCAAGCCATTGAGCATGCTCGTCAGCAAAAATCACAACTGTTGGAAGACAAGGCACAAGTTCAAAGCTCATTGGATAAATTACGCGAGCAATTGCGCTTTGATGAATCTAAATTGGAAGAGCTGATGACTGATTTGTTAAAGTCGGAGCCTGACCTAGAGCTTAAAACTGAGCAGGTTGAAGAACAACAGCAACAGTTGCAGGACATGGAAGAAGACATGCGCTTTTGGCAACAGGACTGGGATGTGTTCAACCAGCAGGCCCACGCCAACGCGCAAAAAACCGAAGTTGAAAAAACGCGCATCCAGCATCTTGAATCACACATCGCTCGCTATACCAAACGTCTTGAAGATATTCGCGCTGAGATTAATCAGCAAGAGTCCAGCCCCATGGAAAATGATCTGGTTGAAATTGCTAAGGAATTAAGTCTGGCAGAAGAACAATCAGAGCGACTAGAAGAAGAAGTTTCCAATGCAGTTGAGCAAATTAATCAGATTCGCCAGCAACAGCGTGAGCATAACCAAAAGCTGGAAGTATCACGAAAAGACTTGCGTGGGCTTGAGTCGCGTAAAATTTCTTTAGAAGCCTTGCAGAGTGCAGCGCTTGGCGGGCAAAGCGAAGAGTCGGTTAGCTGGTTAAAGCAGCAAGGTCTCGACAGTAAATCTCGCCTTGCACAAAATATTTCGGTCGATTCTGGCTGGGAAGTTGCGGCAGAAACTGTATTGGGTGAATACCTTGAAGCGGTTGTTGTTGATGATAATCATGAATATGCCAATACTCTGACTGAGCTAGCCAGCGGTAAGTTGATTTTGATTTCTGGTAATGGTTCTGGTGATAGTCACCCGAATACGTTACACAGCAAGATTAAAAATGCGGATGCCTTAGCCGGGCAATTAAGTAAAGTTAAAACTGCTGATTCACTTGAGCAAGCTATGAGTATTCGTGAACAGCTTGCCGACGATGAATCGGTGATTACGCAAGACGGTTTATGGCTAGGTAAAAACTGGCTTCGAGTGTCAAAGCAGTCAGAGCAGGGCGCTGGAATTCTCGAACGAGAAGCTGAACTTAATGAGTTAGCAGGAAAAATCGAACAGCAAGAAGCTGTGATGGAAGAGCTGGAGCAAACCAAAGAGCGTTTGGCCGAACAGCTTTCAGAGCAGGAACAATTGTGGCAATCCAAGCAGTCTCAATTGGCACAAGCAAGCCGAACCTATAGCGAACTGCGCGCAAAAGTGGGTTCTCAACAAGCCAAGCTTGAGCAAGCAAAAAATCGATTGGAGCGCTTACAAAAAGAACAACGTGACGTCATGCAGCAGTTGCAGGACGATGAAGAGTTATTGGCCAAAAGCCGTCAACAAATAGAATTGATGGTGGATAGCATGGCGGATGACACTCAACGTCGCGAACAGATGACCACTGAGCGTGAAGAAAAACGCGCACAACTTGAGGCTAAGCGCCAACAGGCTCGCCAAGTTAAAGACGAGCAACATCAATTGGCGATTAAAGTCAGTGCCGTCAAGGCCGAAGTTAATTCGACCCGCGCTGGGTTTGAGCGTGTTAATTCACAAATAGGCGAGCTTACGTCGCGTAAAGTTGAATTAGAGAATCGTTTAAGTTCTGAACAGGACCCAACAGAAGATTATCAAATAGAGTTGGAGCAAGCTTTAGAAAAGCGCTTGTTAGTTGAAGATGAACTCAAGCAAGCTCGTAATAAGTTGTCTGAAATTGATGACAAAATGCGCAAGCTTGAACGTCAACGTCATGAGTCTGAACAGCAGGCGCAAGGTGTGCGTTCTCGTCTAGAAAAATTGCGCATGGATTGGCAAGAGGCTAAAACCCGTCAAAATACTCAAGCTGAAATTTTGGCAGATGCTAAAGCCAATATTGAGACTCTTCTTGAAGAATTGCCGGAAGAAGCTAATGAGCAACAGTGGATTAGTGATATTGAAGACATTACTGGCAAGATCCAGCGACTTGGTGCGATTAACTTAGCCGCGATTGAAGAGTTCAAAGCGGCAGAAGAACGTAAAACCTATCTTGATGCCCAGCATGAAGATTTGAACGAGGCTTTAGAAACCTTGGAAAGCGCTATTCGTAAAATCGATCATGAAACCCGCACTCGCTTTAAAGAAACTTTTGATAAGGTAAATAAAGGCGTGCAGGAGTTATTCCCAAAAGTGTTCGGTGGCGGTCATGCTTATCTTGAACTTACGGGCGATAACTTACTAGATACCGGTGTTACCGTTATGGCGCGCCCACCAGGCAAGCGTAACTCAACCATTCACTTGCTATCGGGTGGTGAAAAAGCCCTGACTGCAATTTCATTGGTGTTCTCTATCTTCCGCTTGAACCCAGCACCTTTCTGTATGCTGGATGAGGTTGATGCACCACTGGATGATGCCAACGTAGGTCGTTATGCTAATCTGGTAAAAGAAATGAGTGAGCAACTGCAATTTATTGCTATCACGCACAATAAAATAGCGATGGAAATGGCACATAACTTATTAGGTGTTACTATGAGCGAGCCAGGCGTGTCGCGCGTGGTTTCAGTAGACGTAGAAGAAGCTGCAGCGTTAGCAGCTTCATAACAAAACAATACAATTAACTAAAAGGTGAAGTGATGGACTGGCAGTTCACTTTATTACTGATAATCGTAGGCTTAATCATTATTGGCTTTATTTACTTTGATGCAAAGCGTCGCAGTAAAGTCAGACGAGAAAAGGTAGAGCGTGATCTGTATGAGCAGCGCTTAGAAAAGCACCGAGATGGCACTGGGTATGACCCCGATGGTATTGGGCAAGTGCGGGTTATTGGTAAGAGCGAAAAGTCTCAACAAGAGTCCGCTCGGTCAGAACCTGTTGCTCAAAATAAAACTGAAGCCATGTCTCAGCCGCTTTCAGAAGAACAGGCGGAAGAGCAGGTCGGGCAAACCCAGGCAGAGAAGCCTCTTAATCAAGAGCAAGTGCATAAGGACCCCATCATTGATGAAGATAATGTTCCTGTTTTGGACGATGCTCTGTTTGAATTTACTAGTGAACATTTCAAACGGGAAGTTGCTAAAGAAGCGGAGAAAAGTGAATCCACTAAACGCGAAGTTCCAGTTGAAAAGCCCCAACAAACCTCACTTTTTGAAGAACCTGAGCAAGAGTCTCCTGCTGTTGAGGTTGAGCCTGATTTAATCTTTTCACTGTATGTGGTCGCATCGCCTGACCATCCCTACCATGGCCCCGAGCTAGTGCAGACCCTTGTTGAACAAGGTATGCGGCATGGTGATATGGATATTTTCCATCGTCACGCACAGGCCAATGGTCGCGGTGCCGTTCAATTCAGTTTAGCCAATGCTTTCGAGCCAGGCATTTTTGATTTAGATGATATTGATAATTTATCCTCAAAAGGTTTGGCTTTGTTTATGACTCTGCCTGGCCCGTCAAAACCTATGAAAGCTTATGAGTTGATGGTCAAAACTGCACAGGCAATTACTCAACAGTTAGGCGGGCGTATTTTAGACGGTAGCCGTAGCAACTTTAGCCGTCAGATAGAAACCCATCACAAAGAACAAATCAGTGAGTTTGAACGTCGCCAGTTATTAAATAAGCAATAACCCCTCTTACTATTTTACTTAGACGAGAGTCATGAGTCATAAGATGTCTGAATTAGAAAAACGCGTAGCAGAGCTGCGCGTTACCCTCGATAATTACAACTACCAATATTACGTATTAGACGATCCTTCGGTTCCAGATGCTGAATATGATCGCTTGTTACGCGAACTGCAGCAGATTGAGTTGGAGCATCCAGAGTTGGTTTCTTCTGATTCACCAACACAGCGTGTTGGTGCTAAGCCTGATAATGGCTTTCAGGAAGTCACTCATGAACTGCCAATGCTGTCGCTTGATAATGCAATGAGTGATGAGGAGTTAGTCAGTTTTAATAAGCGCATTCAAGATCGTTTAAAAACAACCGACAAAATAGAATATGTGTGCGAGCCAAAGTTAGATGGTTTGGCAGTGAGTTTATTATACGAAAATGGTCAGCTTATTCGTGGTGCTACTCGCGGCGATGGAACAACGGGTGAGAATATTACCCTTAATGTTAGAACCATTCGTGCCATTCCTTTAAAACTTCGTGGTAAAAAGACTCCTGAGCGAATCGAAATTCGTGGCGAAGTGTTTATGCCAAAGTCAGTGTTTGAATCTTTGAATGAGGAAGCTCGAGAGCAGGGCGCTAAAAGCTTCGCTAATCCTCGCAATGCTGCCGCTGGAAGTTTACGTCAACTTGACCCTTCTGTTACTGCAAAACGCCAACTCTCTTTCTATGCTTATTCAATGGGTTTAGTCTCTGATGATTTTAAGCTTGCCAATACTCACTTTGACCGATTGGAACAGATTAAAACTTTTGGGTTACCTGTCAGTAGTGAAATCAAGGTAGTGAAAGGTGCGGAAGGATGCTTGGCTTACCATCAATCAATATCGGAAAAGCGTGACTCGCTTGGTTATGAAATTGATGGAGTCGTTAATAAGGTTAACTCGATCGAGCTACAGGAAGAGCTTGGTTTCGTGGCTCGCGCACCGCGTTGGGCAATTGCCCATAAGTTTCCTGCGCAAGAA
>JAPHRL010000203.1 GCA_026195755.1 Kangiella sp.
GGTTGTAGCGGCCTAAAAGCCGCCAATTATCTTTGATCGGCCAGGCAAAAGCCAGCTCTGCTTCTTCTTGCCTTCTGTCCAGACGTTCGCGATAGCGATGGCCTAGATTAATAATATGGTTAGGTTCTGGCTCGTAGTGCATATTAACCAGACCGTGAGTGGTGTTATTGGTCTGGTCGTCCCACTCAATGACGGATTTAAACTCAATAGAATCAGTCCAGCGCCAGTTAATCTCGGCCAGCAGTCCCGATTGCTTCTCAGTTTCGCGCCCCACAGAGTCCAGTAATTGCACCTGACGATCTGCTAAATAGACAATGCGACCTAGCGACATAGACACTTTTTCGCGTCCTTCGCCATCTAGAATACGACTGGTTAAGGCACCGCTAATCTGATTAGCATCGCCAATTCGATCGATACCACTGAAACGATTAGTACTGAATAGTTGCGTAAAGTTAAAGGTCGGCAAGCTGGTGTCGTAAATGCCAATATCGCTTTGCGCTTCGTAGGGGGTGTATAAATAGAACAGTCTTGGTTCTAAAGTATGCGTATAGCGTTCGTTTCCCACATCCATGAAGCGTTCGAAATAAAGGCCAGTATCAACTGATGCTGTTGGCAATGTGCGAGTTAAGTGGTCGACATTGCCGGTGAGATCTTTTTGCTGATAATGAGTCACTGAATAACGAAGTTGTGGCCTAAAAAAGCTATAGAGGGTTTCATGGCTCCAGCCAATATTCGGTTCCAGGTGGTAGCGATTGGCGGTAATTGCATTGTCTTTGTCGAAACGAGTCAGTTCCGTCTGGATATTGGCATGAAAGCCATTGTCTGCAGGTTCAAAAAAGCGTGTCATCTGGACACGAGGTGCAATGGTATAACGCTCCACCGGACTGTTCAGTAGTTGCCAGTCCTGATATTCGGTACGGAAAAACCAGTCCTGGCTACGATGTTGGACATACAGGTTCTGCGACAAGATATCCTGATTACTGTTTTCCAGGCTACCGCCAAAGTCCTGATAATACCCATCATCGCTGACGTTGCGAGCCTTGATGCCGGTGCTCCAGTTATCGCTGATTTCGGTTAGATGTTGCACATTGTATTGCCAGCGTTTATCACCCAGAGCATTAGGGTCTTTGTCGTTAGGTAAGGCTTCAAAAAATAGCTCACCATGACTGGCTTCGGTTAAGTAGCGGAACTCGGTGCCCAACATGGAACCACGTGATGTCATGTAGCGTGGAGTGAGCGTTAAATCATAGTTAGGTGCTAAATTGAAGTAATAGGGCACACTGACATCACGGCCATTGCGATCCGAGTTACTAAAAGAGGGAGGTAAGATGCCGCTTTTGCGACGGTCATCAATCGGGAAAGTAAAATAAGGAAGCCAAAAAACGGGGACATCAGCCACCTTGACCACACTGTTATAGGCTTTCCCCCAGCCACTTTCCCGATCAATAACAATTTCGTCGGACTCAAAAGCCCAGCTTCGTTGATTGGTTGGGCAGGTTGAAAACTCAGAGTCAGACAGAGTTAAAACTTGATTGTTATCAATGGTAATCGTTTCGGCTGAGCCGTTTCCATTGTTGCTATAAAGGTGGAAGCGAGTGTTGCTGATTTCGGTTTTGCCCTCTAGGGCTTGATAGCTCAGGTTATCAGCACCGACGACAAAATTCTGGTTAGTAAATAATAAGTCACCTTCAGCTCGATAACTTTGAGTCAGGTTATCGGCTGTTAGACTATTTGCGGTTAATTGTTGGCCGTCTTGCGAAACCACCACATTACCATCCAGATAGGCATTATCACCTTTTCGCACCGCATTATCCGAATAGACTCTAATCGGGCCTTGTTCTTCGCTCCGAACTGCTTGATAACGAATCGGCTCCATCGGCTCGCTGGGACAGGTGTAGAACTCGGGAAACTTAAAACCAATGTCTTTGCTGACAAGCTCATTCTCATCAGTCTCTTCAGAAAGACTTTCCTTAGAGGATGCTGGTTGGCTTATGGTTTGGTTTTCAGAAGACAGGCCGGTCGCTGGCACAGAGGATGCCGCAAGCAGGAAGCCAGTCGCTAAAAAAGGGTGTACCCAGGGAGTTTTCTTGCTTACCATGTATCCGTTATTTTACCTTCCGCTATTCGCCACCAACGCTTTGTTACATAGGTTTCAAGGCGCGGAAAGTGACCAAGTGATAGAATGGCACAATGATAAACGCTTATTTGCACAAATGAAAACCTATAATGGAAAAAGATAGCCGACAAGAAGCTCTGAAACTCTGGGCATACGCCAAAATTCGTCATATCAATCCCGATGTTGGGACATTGCAATGGAGCATGGTGTCCGGTGACGCCAGTTTCCGCCGCTATTTTCGTTGGGGCAATGACCAGCAGAGCTGGATCTGCGTGGATGCCCCTCCTGAGCATGAAAACTCAGAGCTGTTCATTAAAGTGGCTGATATGCTGCAAGTGGTCAATGCCCCGCAAGTATTGGCGTACGATCTTGCTGATGGCTTCATGCTGCTGTCAGATTTAGGCGATCAGCTGTACTTACCACTACTGCTCAATCCTACTGAATCGGCCCCAAGTGCTGATGCACTCTATAACAGTGCAATCGATAGCCTGGTCACCATGCAGTCGATTGAGGGTGCTGATTCACTTCCAGCTTACGACAGCACTCTGTTGAATACCGAGATGGAGTTGTTCCGTGAGTGGTTTCTAGGCCGATATCTAAACTACCCCTTATCCGAACAGGAGCATCAGTTACTGGATAATACCTTCAAACAGTTGACCGATAATGCATTGGAACAACCGCAGGTATTCGTACATCGCGATTATCATTCTAGAAATATCATGTACATTGAAGGCCAAGAGCCGGGCATTATCGATTTCCAGGACGCGGTCTATGGCCCGATAACCTATGATTTACTGTCTTTATTGCGCGATTGCTATATCCAGTGGCCGCAGGAACAGGTGTTAAAGTGGATTGATTACTTTATTGAACAATCACCACTTCCACTTAATAAGCAGACTTTTTTAAAGTGGTTCGACTGGATGGGGTTGCAGCGCCATATAAAGGTTGCCGGTATTTTCTCTCGTCTCAATTTCCGCGACGGCAAGTCGGGTTACTTGAAAGATATCCCGTTAACCCTCAGCTATATACTTCAGCAAGCAGAAAACTATCCTGAAATGGCCAACTTCCATCAGTGGTTGCAAGACACCATTATGCCGCTTTACCAGAAGCGGGTAGAAGAGGATGCGCTGGGAGTCGGTGCATGAAAGCCATGATTCTGGCGGCGGGACGTGGCGAGCGGATGCGTCCGCTGACTGACGAGCGGCCCAAGCCATTGCTCAAGGTCAATGGCAAAGCGCTGATTGAATGGCATATTGAAGCACTTAAAGAAGCGGGTATTAGCGATATCATTATCAACACCTCATGGCTGGGTGAGTTGATCCCGGAGTATTTGGGTGACGGTGCTTATTGGGGCGTGAATCTGAGCTTTTCGCCCGAAGAGCAGGCGTTGGAAACCGCCGGGGGCATTCGTAAAGCACTGGACTTTTTCGACAATGAACCATTCATTGTTGTTAATGGCGATGTGTGGACTGATATTGACTATACCGCCATCGCTAAAACTCCCGAGAACAGCGCACACATCGTTTTGGTGCCTAACCCTGAGCATCATCCAGCAGGTGATTTTTGTGTTACCGAAGGCGGCAAAGTTAAATCAGAAGGTGAGCCTAAGTTGACCTTTTCAGGTATTGGCGTCTATCAGCCGAAGGTGTTTGCAGACCTGCCTGAAGATGAGGCGGTTCCATTAGGTCCGATCTTGCGCGAGTTGATGGAAGAGGATGAAGTGACTTATGAGCTATATCAGGGCCGTTGGCACGATATTGGCACACCTGAACGCTTGCAAAAACTAAACGAAAGTTTTCAGCGCAAACTGAAAACCATTGAATTTAACTTATGAATTTAATATAGAGAACGATAACAACGTATGAGCTGGTTTGGAAAATTATTAGGCGGTGTCATAGGCTTTTCTTTTGGCGGGCCAATCGGTGCAATTTTAGGTGGTGTGGTTGGCCATCAAATTGATAAGAAAGGTGAAGAACAGCTAGAACCTGGTTCGCAAGAGCGTGTGCAGGCAGCATTCTTCACCGCAACTTTCTCAGTAATGGGCCATATCGCTAAAGCAGATGGTCGCGTGACTGAAGTGGAAATTCGCCATGCCGAAGAAGTGATGCGACGGATGGGCCTCGATCAGACTGCGCGCCAACTGGCTGTCGAATTATTCAGCCAGGGCAAAGCGCAAGAATTTGACCTGCATGGTGTGCTGGAGCAATTTAAGCGCGAGTGTCACAGACGTCGCAACTTAATGCAGATGTTCATGGAAGTGCAGATCAGCATGGCAATGGCCGATGGTATTGTGCATGAACGCGAAAGAGCCGTTTTGCATGAAGTCGGTAAATCGCTGGGCTTTCCGGGCTTTATGATTGATCAGCTGATAAAAATGGTGCAGGCTCAACAAAGGTTCTATCAACATTCACAGCAACAGGGCGGTCAGCATGGCGGCCCAGGCTATCAGGCAGCCAGCGGTCCTAGCGTCGAACAGGCCTATCAGGTGCTCGGCGTCAAAGCCAGCGATGATCAGCAAAGTGTAAAAAGAGCTTATCGTCGGCTGATGTCACAGCATCATCCTGATAAACTGGTAGCTAAAGGATTGCCAGAACAGATGATCAAAATGGCTACCGAAAAGACGCAGGAAATTAAAGCAGCCTACGAATTGATTAAACGCCATAAAAATTGGTAGTTTAAACTATACGAAAGAGTTAAGTATGGTCATGCCCCAATAGTGGGGAGTTTATAAAGTATTTAAGGAAACGTTATGCCAAACAAAGACACGATGATTAAACAAATTGCAGTGATGCTCGAAATGCAGAACGCAATGAACTCCAAAGTAAATGAACAGTGGTTCGAAAAAGGTTTTGAATGGTATCGTGCGATCTGGATTGAGTGTGCTGAAATGTTGGAACACTACGGTTGGAAATGGTGGAAACATCAAAAACCAGATGCCGAGCAAGTGAAAATGGAACTGGTGGATATTTTTCACTTTGGTTTGAGTTCACGCATTGATGGTGAGACGAGTTTTGAAGCTATCGCGGAAGAACTTACCAACGAAATGCTTGAGCCAACGGTTAAAGATGACTTTAAGGAAACGCTTGAAGTGATGGCAGGACAGGCAGTGATGTATCAACATTTTGATGGCGCCAGTTTCGCCGGTTGCATGCAACAAATGGAGATGCCCTTCGAAGAGTTATTCAAAAGTTATGTCGGCAAAAATACCTTAAACTTTTTCCGTCAGGATAAAGGCTACAAAGAAGGTACCTACATCAAAGAGTGGGATGGTCGTGAAGACAACGAAGTGTTGGTCGAAATTCTGAATAAACTGGACTCTGAAGAAGAAAATTTTAGACATCAGCTGTATCAAGAATTAGCCGACAACTATCCGCGTCCTGATAGTAAGTAACTTTTGAAGTAAAAAGTAGCTCAATGGATATCGAGCAGGAAGTTCTCGATCGAATCAAAAACGCCAAACGCGTCTGTATTTTAACAGGCGCCGGCGTCTCCGCGGAAAGTGGTATCGCTACCTTCCGCGATGCACAGGAAGGCAAAGGATTATGGAGTCAATACGATCCGCAACAACTGGCCAGCATCGATGGCTTCCTCAAAGATCCGCAAACCGTCTGGCAATGGTATCAATGGCGAAGAGACGTCAACAAAGATAAACAGCCCAATCCAGCCCACCTCGCTATAGCTCAATGGCAAAAGCACACCCAGCAAAACGGCACTCAACTTGTCAGCTTAATTACCCAAAATGTCGATGGACTGCACCAAAAAGCAGGTTCCTATCCTGTTACTGAACTACACGGTAATATCTGGCGTAACCATTGTCTGCAATGTAATCAAGTCCACCAAGCATCCGTTGAAGCAATAGAGCAGGTTCCCGAGTGCCAGCATTGTGGTGGCCAGGTTAGACCTTCCGTCGTCTGGTTTGGTGAAGCTCTCCCCAAACAAGCCTGGCGCGAAGCCGAAAGCGCAGCCTATTCATGTGACCTCTTTTTATCCGTAGGAACATCCAGCCAGGTTTATCCCGCCGCAGGACTCGCCGCACTGGCTAAAAGCCAAGGCGCTAAAGTTATTGAAATTAATCCAGAGCCGACAAACAGTTCAGTGGTGGATTATCAGATCACAGGGAAAGCGGGTGAGGTGATACCGGCTCTAATATAAAGCTAATAAGACAAGGATTGTTATGGATAAAAATTATTACGTTTATATTTTGGCAAGTCAAAAAAATGGCACCTTATACGTTGGAGTAACTTCAGAGTTAGTTAAGCGAGTGTGGCAGCATAAGAATAATGTTGTAGAAGGTTTTACTCAGAAGCATCAGGTTCACCAATTAGTATATTATGAGCAACACGAAGATTCTTATTCGGCTATACAAAGGGAAAAACGGTTAAAAGAGTGGAAGCGACAATGGAAGCTGGATTTGATTGAGGGTATGAATCCTGAATGGAGGGATTTATATAATGACATTATTTGATTTACTGGATCCCGCGGTCAAGCCGCGGGATGACGTGCATAAAAGAAATTGAGTTTTCATTCAGCAGATGA
>JAPHRL010000291.1 GCA_026195755.1 Kangiella sp.
AAAAACAACAAGACCATTTTTTATCAAATTGTTATATTCAAAAGATTTTATTCCAAGGGCTGCCATATTTACATCATTTTCTAAAAGTAGACGAATATTAAGATATTTTTCCATTTCTTTTTTTATTTCATATTTCTCAATTTCCAAATTTGGGGCAACTGAAATAATTCCACTTTTTGGATTAACTGTACCCGGAACACCAAGCGCCAACGCATTCACTCTTTTTTCACTTATTTTTGTTTTTTCAATTAACTCTTTTACCGATTTTGACTTCGATTATCGCCGTGGTTTGGCAGTTGGGGCTTTTAACTGCTTTGGGATACGGTATTGACCCAATGTCGATTTTGGTGCCGTTTTTGATTTTTGCCATTGGTGTCAGCCATGGTGTGCAAATGATCAATGGTGTGCAACATAATGTCGCACATGGTATGAAGACCTATAATGCTGCAGTTGCAGCCTGTGCCGCTTTGATTGTTCCAGGTGGCATCGCTTTGCTCAGTGATACTGTGGGTTTCTTAACTTTGCAGTTGATTGAGATTGATATTATTCGTGAGTTGGCGGTAACTGCCAGTATTGGTGTTGCTGTTCTGATCTTGACCAATTTACTTCTGTTGCCTCTCTTGCTGTCTTACACCCATTTTTCTGACAAGTTCGTGCAAAGCGTTCGAGATCGTGAACATGCCCGCGAAAAGTGGTGGAAGAAAATTGCTGGATTTGCGCGTAAACCTGTCTCAACCATCGTTATAGTGGTTAGTCTTTTACTCGGGATTATTGGTTACTGGCAATCGTTAAACATGAAAGTGGGTGACTTGCAGTCCGGTGCACCAACTTTGAGACAGGACTCAACCTATAATTTAGATAACAAGTTCATTACGGATACTTATGCGATCGGCACTGACGTCATTTATGTACTTGCTAAGACTAAGACTGATGGTTGTACCTATTACGATATCATGAACAACATTGATCAGTTCCAATGGGAAATGAACAATGTTAAAGGTGTCCAATCTACTATTAGTTTGCCGCAGATAGCTAAAGTGGTGAACGGTATGCTAAGTGAAGGTAATCTTAAGTGGAAGGTATTACCGAAGGATGAAGCCGTTTTAGTGCAATCGATCAGCCGTGTAGAAACCAGCACAGGTTTGCTGAATTCAGATTGTAGCGTCATGCCAGTGATGATTTTCCTCGACGATCATAAGGCAGAGACTATTGAGCGTTTGATAGCCGAGGTGAAAAGCTTCCGCGTTAATAAAGCGCATGAAGATGTTGAGTATCTCTTAGCAACAGGTCCAGTGGGTGTTATGGCAGCGACTAATGAGGCTGTGTCTGAAGCTCAGATCCCGATGATGATATGGGTTTACTTGGCAGTCACCTTATTATGCTTGATTAGCTTCCGTTCTGTACGCGGCACTATCTGTGTAATTCTCCCGTTAGTCGTGGTGTCATTCTTGGCGCAAGCATTAATGACCTGGTTGGAAATCGGCCTGACGGTTGCTACATTACCAGTTATTGCGCTGGGTGTTGGTATCGGTGTTGACTACGGTATTTACATCTTCTCAAGAATGGTTGGTTTTATTCGTTCGGGCATGAGTGTGGCAGATGCTTACTTCGAAACTCTGAAGCTGACAGGAAACGCGGTACTGTTCACTGGTTTGACACTCGCTATTGGGGTTAGCACCTGGTTAATGTCTGATCTGCAGTTTCAGGCAGATATGGGCATAATGCTGACGTTCATGTTCTTAGTGAACATGCTGGGCGCAATTATTCTATTACCTGCGTTAGCGGCTCTTCTCTATCGCCGCTAATAAAAAATAGTAAATACGTTAACAGGGCGTACCAGTTAGAAATAATGGCATCTAAAGTGAAATTTAGGTGCCATTTTGCTTTCAAATGGCCTAGAATTGACACAATTTATTTTTGATTTTCTTCACCCAATAAAGCGGTTTTGGAAAGGATAATGGTCGGTTCAAACACTTCTTCCAAGTTGCTAAATGATGTTAAGCAACTGATCGAACAAAAAGCATCAAAACGTCAATCTGGGCTCGTCAAACAATTCGCTGAAATTATCTACAGTAGTGTCTCTGAAGATGAATTTATCGAGCGTACTCCTGAGCAAATCTATAACTCGATATACAGCCTGTGGCAGTTCATTCAAGACTTTGATGGAACGAGCAAACTGCGTGTGCATAATCCTTCAAGTGATAAAAATGGTTGGAAAACCAAGCATACGATCATTGAGTTAAACCATGCGGATATGCCTTTCTTGGTTGACTCCATCCGTATGGAGCTTAATCGGCATGGTATTGATGTGCATTTGCATATTCACGTGCCAATGCAGGTTATGCGTGACAAAAATGGCAAAATTAAATCGGTTAATCTGTGTGTTGACGATGAGTGCGAAAAGAGCGGTAACATCGAAACACCGATGTATCTTGAGATCGATAAGCAACTCGACGATGAGACCATTCAGCAGGTAGAAGCTGATTTAAGACGAATTTTAGGCGACGTTAGAGCCACTGTTCGTGATTGGCAACCGATGCGCGATAAGTTGGCCAGTATCATTAATGAACTGGAATCAACGCCACCGCCATTGAGAAAAGATCGCATTGAAGAAGCGCTTGATTTCTTGCGCTGGGTTAAGGCGAACCATTTTGTATTTATGGGTTCTTTGACCTATGACTTGAAAAAGTCACAAGAAGACCTGGTGCTTAAACCGGTTAAGGGTAGTGGCCTTGGAACTTTGGCTGAAGCGACCAAGCAAAAAGCATACAGCTTGTCTGACTCACCAAAAGGTGCGCAAAAGCTGGCGCTATCCAATGAACATATTTTAGTGCTGACTAAAACCAGTACAGTTTCCTCGGTACACCGCCCAAGCCACATTGATTACATCGGTGTCAAACGCTTTAACAAAGATGGTGAAGTGATTGGTGAATACCGTTTCTTTGGCCTCTTCACATCTGCGGCGTACAACATGGATCCGCAGTTTATCCCTGTCCTTCGTAAGAAGATCCATAATGTGCTGGCTGAGTCGGGTCTAAAGCAGGGTGGCCATGACTATAAGGCGCTTAAGAATATTCTGGAAACTTACCCTAGAGATGAATTATTCCAGATCCCCACCTTGAAATTATTGAATGTCGCAATGGGTATTTTGCACATTCAGGAGCGTCGCCAGGTCAGAGCATTTGTCCGTCGCGACCCCTTTGGCCGCTATTTCTCGGTATTGTGTTTTGTGCCAAGAGATACCTATAACACCAAGGTGCGTCTGCGTATGACGGAAATCCTGTCTGCTGCATTCGGCAGTAAAGGGGAGATTGAGTTTAATACCCACTTCTCTGAGTCTAACCTGGTAAGAACCCATTTTCGTGTTCCAGTTGATAATGCTGAAGCGATTGAATACGACCTGGCAAGGCTTCAAGCTAATTTACAAGAAGCTGCTTTAAGTTGGGAAGATGTGTTGGTCGATACTTTTGCTCATCTTTATGAACCAGCTGAAGCTGCTAAGCTGCAAAAGAAGTATGCCAATGCTTTCTCACCAGGCTATCAGAATCAGCAAAGTGTATTGTCTGCTATAGCAGACATCAAACATATTGAGCGGCTTGATGAAGAGGGCCCCTTTGATATGTTGCTTTACAGAAAGCAGATTGAAGGCGGCTTGTTACGATTTAAACTATTTAACCGAGAACAGCCAATCCCTTTATCGGAAGTTTTACCGTTATTGGAGAATATGGGATTGACGGTTATTGATGAAACGCCTTATAAAATTTCATCAGAAGCGCTGGGTACTATATGGATCATGGATTTCAGCGTTCGATATGACCAAGAAATTGATGTTGACTCTATCCGTGACAAGTTCCAGCAAGCATTTGCCAAGGCTTGGACTAATCAAGCTGAGAAGGATGGCTTTAATCGCCTAATTATTGCTACGGGCCTCGACTGGCGTCAAGTTGCTGTACTGCGAGCTTATGCCAAATATATGTGGCAAATCGGTTTTACCTTCAGTCAGACCTATATTGAGCAAACACTTTCTCAATATGCAGAAATCGCTCATGGATTGGTTGAATTGTTTGAGCTGCGTTTTAATCCTGAACAAGAATTTAATGAGCGCAAATATAATGCACATAAACGTGATTTACGTAAGACGTTCGAACAAGTAAGCAATCTTGATCAGGATAAAATCGTTAATAAGTATCTTGAAGTGATCGATGCAACTTTACGTACCAACTTCTATCAAAAATCTTCTGACGGTAACGACAAAAGTTATATTTCCTTCAAGTTAAAACCTTCCATGATTACTGGTATCCCAAAGCCAGTTCCTATGTATGAAATTTTCGTTTATTCGCCTCGCGTTGAAGGTGTTCACTTGCGTGGTGGTAAGGTGGCTCGTGGAGGTTTGCGTTGGTCCGACCGTCGTGAAGATTTCCGTACTGAAGTATTAGGATTGGTCAAAGCACAACAAGTTAAAAACTCAGTCATTGTTCCAGTGGGTGCAAAAGGTGGTTTTGTTTGTAAACAACTACCAACCACGGGCGGGCGTGATGCATTCTTTGCTGAAGGTGTTGAGTGTTATAAAACCTTTATTCGGGCTTTACTTGATATCACGGATAACTATGTTTCAGACAAACTGGTTCATCCCAAAGATGTTGTCATCCATGATGAGCCGGATCCCTATTTAGTGGTTGCTGCGGATAAAGGTACTGCGACCTTTTCCGATATTGCCAATGGTATATCACATGAATATGGCCATTGGTTAGGTGATGCCTTCGCCTCCGGTGGTAGTAATGGTTATGACCATAAGGCTATGGGTATTACTGCTAAGGGAGCCTGGGAATCGGTAAAACGTCATTTCCGTGAAATGGGAATTGATTGCCAGAATGAAGATTTCACTGTAGTGGGTTGTGGCGATATGTCTGGTGACGTGTTTGGTAATGGCATGCTGCTATCCAAGCATATTCGGTTACAAGTTGCCTTTAACCACATGCACATTTTCGTTGATCCATCGCCTGATGCGATGGCTTCTTATAAAGAGCGCGAGCGCTTGTTTAAACTGCCACGCTCGGGCTGGAGCGACTACAACTCTTCCTTGATATCAAAGGGTGGTGGTGTCTTTGAGCGAAGTGCAAAATCAATCAGCCTAACGCCTGAAATTCAGGAGATGTTGGGCGTCAAAGCCAAATCGTTATCACCCAATGAACTGATCAATGCTGCTTTAAAGATGAAGGTGGATTTATTCTGGAATGGTGGTATCGGCACCTACCTTAAATCATCTAAAGAGTCTCACGCAGATGTTGGCGATAGAGCCAATGATAGTCTGCGCGTTAACGGCAACGAAGTTAAAGCTCGTGTTATAGGTGAGGGTGGCAATTTAGGTTGTACTCAGCTTGGTCGTATTGAGTATATGCTCAATGGTGGCCGCGCTAATACTGACTTTATAGATAATGCTGGTGGAGTGAACTGCTCTGACAATGAGGTCAATATTAAGATTCTTCTTAATGGTGTCATGGCTGAGCATAACCTGACCGAAAAACAACGTAATACTTTGTTGGCAAAAATGACCGATGAAGTATCGCAGATTGTTATTGAAGATAATTATCGTCAAATTCAATCGATCAGTATCACGGAATCACGCGCACCAAGCATGATTAAAGAGCATATGCGCTTTATCCATGCTCTTGAAAAAGATGTTCAGCTTGACCGTGAGCTCGAGTATTTGCCAAGCGACGAAGAAATGCTTGAGCGTGAGTCAAAAGGACAGGGCCTGACTCGAGCTGAGTTAGCGGTATTACTGGCTTACGGGAAAATGCAACTTAAAGACTCATTACGCATCCCTGAAGTCACTAAAGAGAAATATTTCGAGCGTTATCTGGTTGAGTACTTCCCCAAGCCGTTACGTGCTAAATATGCTGAAGTGATGGCCAAGCATCCGTTACGTGACGAAATTATTGCCATGAGCGTTGCTAATGAAATGGTCAACCTGATGGGCACGAACTTTGCTTTCCGTGTGATTGATGAAGTAGGTGCCAATATTGGTGAGGTCGCTCAGTGCTACGCAATGGCTAAAGAAACCTTTAATATGCAAGGCCTTTGGAGCAGTATCGAGGGACTTGATAATAAGGTTCCAGCTCAGGTACAGATCAAGATGATGTTCCAGGCGCGTCGTATTGTTCGTCGTGCTACGCGTTGGTTTGTACGCAATCGCAGAAAAGACCAAACGATAGCTGAGGTGGTTGAGTATTTCCGTGATGGTGTGGTTGAACTGCAGCGCAATGTTCATAAAACCCTGGAAGCCAAAGAAGCTCAGGGTATAGAGAAAGAAACGCAGCAGTTGATTGCTCAGGGTGTTCCAGAGAAACTTGCCCGTCAGGTCTCATTATTGAGCACTATGTTCTCAGCGATGGATATCATTGAGTTGGCGAAGCAGTATGATCTACCTATTCTTCTGGTTGCAGAAGTGTACTATAAACTGGGCGCTGAAATTAACCTGCATTGGTTCTTAACCCAAATTATTGCACAGCCTGTTTTGAATCATTGGCAGGCCTTTGCTCGAGCTGCTTTCCGCGAAGAGCTTGATTACCAGCAACGTAACTTGATTGAAGCGGTACTACCTTTAACTAATAAGTATAAGTCTGCTGATACTCGGATAAGGCATTTCCTGGCTGAGCATGACGATCTGCTATCTAGGTGGCAGGAAATGGTCACTGATTTCCGACAAACCAGTACCCATGAGTTCTCCAAGTTCTCTGTGGCTCTGCGCGAATTACAGATTCTGGTACAACGAAGTCATCGACTGGTTAAATAGCATTAAATTAAATACCCAGCTCAGGCTGGGTATTTTTTTATGGGGCCTTTCCCGACTCAAAACGTATAAATCTGATATTGCCATAATTCGCCACAATTGATTCATATGGCTATCAGAATTAAGTGGTGTAATGGAATAGTCAAATAAACAATAGAGGAAAAAGCCATGTGTACATTAGTATTATCAGAAGAGCTTAAAGAGCCGGCCCGCTTTGCAAAGGAATTTGAGGCCTTTTGGAATTATCAATCAAAAGACAAAGAAACCTATGCTAAACAAGAACCTATTGATCAAGAACAGATTGATGAAACAATTAAGCAAGAGCTTGATGTTGAAGATAACTTAGTGATCGCCGAAAGACGTCAAGATCGGGGGTTTTTAGATATGGTCAAATATCAGCACCAGCCATAGAGACTTTAATTACTAGAGTGGGCCAGTGCTGACTTTTTGATTACTACAGTCCTTTACTGCAAGCGTGCTGCGGCATCAAGACGAATGGTTGAGCCATTTAAGTATTGGTTTTCAAACACTTGCTCCACAGTCAAGGCAAACTCAGAAGGTTTACCAAAGCGTGAAGGATTAGGGATACCGGCTGCGATCTGCTCACAGATTTCAGGAGTAATCTTTTCCATCATCGGTGTTTCAAATACACCTGGAGCGATAGCCATCACTCGAACATTGATACGGGCAAATTCGCGAGCTAAGGGTAAGACCATACCAACAATTGCAGATTTGGTTGCAGAATAGGCTGTCTGACCAATCTGGCCTTCATAAGCTGCAATCGATGCGGTATGAATAATGACGCCACGCTCACCATCTACCGGTTCGTTATTTTGCATGTGACGCGAAGCGGCGCGCGTCAACAGAAAGCTGCCGACCAAATTAATATTGACGACATTTTGAAAATATTCAGCAGGCATTGGGCCTTTTTTACTGTGTATAAGGCCAGCACCTAGTACGCCCGCGCAACCTACTGCTAAATTGATACCACCCATAAATTCTGCGGCCTTGTCTGCTGCTGCATCAACATCTTTCTCATTACTGATATCGGTTTTAACAAACATAGCATCGCTACCTAGTTCCTGGGCGGCTTTTTGACCTTGCTCTTCATTAATATCAAGCAGAACGACTTTTCCGCCTTTCTCTACGATGTTTTTTGCGGTTGCAAAGCCCAGTCCTGAAGCTCCGCCACTGATGATTGCTTTCGATTGATTGAGTTGCATAGTGTTTTCTCATGACCAAAAAAGGGCATTGTAGCAACAGTCGACCTGAGTGCCAATTGGGTTGACTGTTGCTATTAGAGGAGGAGTGGAGTTTAGGAATAAAGTTTTGGTAACCCCTGTTCTGTATCACGACCTTCTGGCTTTGGTAAATATTTTAGTGCTTGGGCCAATGCCTGTCCCTGCCATGCAGGAGAGCTAGCAGAAGAGTAAAGCACTTCTTGTAGTTTTTCTAATTGTTCAGAAAGCTCAGAGTGCTTAACTGTCTGTTTAAGTTGGTTGAGGTTCTTAATCTGATTTAAATGTGGTTGATTACGACACCACTGCAACAATAGCTGTTGGGCAAGCTGTGGGTTATTGTTTCTACAGGCTTTATCAACTTCAGAAAGGCTGGCTTTCAATGTTTGTTCGGTTTTACTAAGAGTGTTACTAAGGTTGCTATGATCACTAACCTTGTATTTGGGTTTGGTAAAGCGCCAAAGGATAAGCGTTAATAACCATAGGGCCGCCAAGACAATGCTGGTGATTTGCCAGAGGTTCAGGCCGTCTTGTTCAGCTGTATTCTGGATCGGGGTTTGCTCCATCGATTGTGGCGAACCGGAATCATTATCCAGGTTTTTAGAAACAACTGGTTGAGTGGGGGCGGACTGATCAGATTGTTCCCTAGCCATAACATCAATGGTCATAGCAGGTAATACTGCATAATCCTGTTGGTTGGTAATGGTATTCCACCAAGGAAGACGAAGTTCTGGAATAGTAACTTGACCAGCTTTGCTTGGAACGATGGCTATTTTTTCTATGTGATGGCTGGTGACACCTAATCGATTAAACAGTTGTTGATAGACGGGGCTATCGCGATAAATTTTAGCGCCCTCGACTTCAGGGAAGGCAATGTTCGGCAGTTGAGTTTGCAGTAACCCGGTGCCTTTGACCTTAAATTCTAAGGTGGCTGGAGTACCGACTGTGAACGTCTGGCTGCTCGGCTGCCAGTTGGCTTCTAATTTCAAATTGGTTGCTGGTATCCAGGGTTCTTCTGCTGTAGCCGGTTTCGGTTTTACCTTTACTTTATATTGGGAAGTACTTAAAGAAAGAGGCTTAGTTCGACTTAACCCCCATGGATTTGATGATTGGCTTTCATCCAAAACCGTTGCCGTGTAAGTCATCGGCT
>JAPHRL010000006.1 GCA_026195755.1 Kangiella sp.
AAATCAGCCCATCGGATGCTTCCAGCACACCTTCCTCGCGGTATAATTCCTCAGCCTTAATACAGTCCTTTAGTGCAAAGTCGTTCTCACCTAATAAAGAACGAATACCACATCGGCTAACATAACCGTCGGCCATTAAGCTCTTATCATTCACCTCTTTGCCAATATCAATGGCTTTCTCGATATTCAATAATGCTTCTGATGTGCTGCCAGTTCTATCTTCATAATTAGCTAAACATAAATAGAGGATGCCTTCTTCTAACCGCTCATCCCGTCCTTTGGCACTACTGATCATGTCATTTGCTATTTTTGTTCCTTGGTGTGGATCATAAATACTGCTCAAGAGACACTGGTAATAAACATTAGTTAAACGCCTATCTTCATCTCCCTCAGGAATGAGCCTTTCAAGCTTTTCCAACTGCTTATCAAAATCTTGTTGGGTGACCAGCTCTATTTGTCCGGTCTCTATTTTATACAAGAAATCATCAAACGCTTTTTGTTCAGGCGTCAATTCTTGTGGCTTATCTTCAATAGTTGTTTCACTGTTAAGCTGCTCATCAAAAGATCCCTTAAGACCGCGCTCTATATTAATTGCATGAGCTGGCGTAAGGCTCAACACATAGGTCAGAGCCCCAATCAAAAATAGAAAGAAGTTATAATTCAAGGTGCGCAGTCGTCTCATTTGGGGTGCCGGCTTCCTTTCGCAATCTACAGTCGAGACGGCCAGTTGTGCATCACCGTAGCGTCTTGCCATGCTGAAGCCTTTTGTTGTTGACCTAAGTACACTTTAACAAATATAAATAATGAGTAACAGATCACACTGTCGATATTTTTTACACTTGCTGGTGCCTTTTCACAGGTTCTGTTATATTCTCTTATTTTTCCCTTTCTAAACAATGTGTTAAGCACTTACTCTTGTGAATTCTTTTTTCTTAAAAGGGTTGAATGGTAAATCGTCACAATGCAAAAATGACTTAAAAAGCGACAATTATTGTCAGTTTTGACTTAATTTACTGGGTTTCATGGTCTTTATCAATGATCAACCCTCTTTTCTCAGCGCGTTTTCTCCATTGCTGACGAGCCAGGAGCTGCATATCTTTAACCTCATCCATTTCGTCCATAATCTCCAGGCCAAGCAAGGTTTCCACCAAATCCTCCAGCGTAACCAAGCCAGATGTTTGCCCATATTCATCAACCACCAGGGCAATGTGTTGTCGTTCATTAAGCAATACTTCCATTAGATCAGGTAATGGCATTTCACCTAGCACGCAGATTAATTTTCGTTTCAGAGCGGCCAGTTTTCGTGAACCATGGCTTTTAGCCTGTGTCATCAAGACGTCGTCTTTGAGTACGAAGTCAGTGATGTCATCGTTATCTTCCCTAAAAATCGGGATTCTCGAAAATCGGATATTGAGCACTTGCTGGAATACATCTTCTACTTTGGCATCTGCTGGCATAGAAACCATCACGGTGCGAGGGGTCATGATGTCCTTTGCTCTTAACTTTCGAAACCGGAAGAGGTTACGAACAATCCTAAATTCATGCTCATCAATATAACCGGTTCTTTCCCCCAAACCGGCCATTGCCAGGAATTCATCACGGCTGAATATATGTTGCTTTTTGCCATGCGAAATCCACTTGGTAATAGCTTCCGACACCCAAATTAGCGGGTATAGTAGTGTAATCAGCCACTGTACAAAAACCGCGGTAAGCGATGCCAATGGTTTCCAATATACTGCCCCAATAGTCTTCGGAATAATTTCCGAGAAGAAAAGAATAGCCAGTGTCATTACCGCTGAGAATATACCGATCCATCCGCTACCAAAAACCACAGTTGCCTGAGCACCTGCGGCGATAGCACCAACAGTATGTGCAATTGTATTCAGGGTTAAAATGGCCGCCAAAGATCGATCGATGCTGGTAATACGCAATGTTCGCAAGGCCTGGGCTCTTTTAGGACTCCTTACTTGTAAGTGCTCGATGTAAGAAGGAGTAATGCTCAAAAGAACGGCTTCAGCGATAGAGCAAAGAAAAGAAAATAAGAGGGCAATCAGTATGTATATCGATAATAGCAACCAATCGAAGTTACTGACTACTTCAGGCTCAGTGACGACCTGACCTGCCTCTGTTGATATGGGATATCCACTTATCACTAACAGCGAGAGACTTAGTGCCGTGAATTTTGTCGAAAAAAACCCGATAAATTTAGATATCATAATGGGTTAATACACACCTTGAATGCCCGTGCTTGTTAGCCTAACACAATCTTGATGCCAATCAGTATCAAAACGACTCCACCTAGTAGTTCAGCTTTACTTTCCAGCCAAGTGCCGCTGCGCTTGCCAATATAAACACCGATAGCACTCATCACAAAAGTCACCAGGCCAATGATAAGACAGGCAAGCAAAGCGTTCACTTGCAACAGGTTCAACGCAAATCCAGCAGCCATTGCATCAATACTGGTTGCTATTGCTAGTGTTAGCATCACCCGCTGCGTGATCTGTGAAATATCGTCTTCAATACCTTCTGAGAAAGCTTCAAAGATCATCTTCCCACCAATAAACAGCAAAAGAAGACAAGCAATCCAGGGCGCATATACTTCAATCCAGCCCAACAGCCCTTTACCACCCAAGTAACCCACCAGTGGCATCAGCCCTTGAAATAGGCCAAAATAAATCGCAG